>JALZII010000180.1 GCA_030860365.1 Actinomycetota bacterium | reverse complement strand
CTCTACCAGCGAAACCGCTACGTGGCCGCGCAGGAGGGTCGCCCGGCGCGCGCGACGCCGCCCGAGCAGATGATCAGCGCCGCGGGCAAGCGCGTGCTGGTGGTGGGCGGGGGAGACACCGGGATGGACTGCATGTCCAACGCCCTGCGCGAGGGGGCCAGCTCGGCGCGGATGCTCGACGTCTACCCCGAGCTGCCCGCCCAGGGCCGTCCGGAGGGGACGCCGTGGCCGCTGCCGCCCAAGCGTACGCACACGACGTACGCCCTCGAGGAGGGCGGCGAGCGCCAGTTCGGCTCACAGGTCACTGAGATCGTCGGCTCCGAGGGCCGCGTGACTGCGGTCCGTGCGCGCCAGGTCTCGGGGACCTCCTCACGCGACGTACAGCCGGTGCCCGGCAGCGACTGGGAGGAGCCGGTCGACCTCGTCCTGATCGCCATCGGCTTCTCTGGCCCCGAGCACCACGGCCCGGTGGAGGACCTCGGGCTGAGGACCGACAAGCGCGGCAACGTGAAGGCCGGCGTGTTCGAGACCTCCGAGCGCGGCGTGTTCGCCTGCGGCGACGCCCGCATCGGCCAGTCGCTGGTGGTCACCGCCATCGCCGAAGGGCGCAAGTGCGCCCGCATGGTCGACCGCTTCCTGGGCGGCTCGGGCGAGATCCGCCGCGTGACCAGCGAGACGATGTTCGCCATCGAGAACGGCGACGAGGACTCTCTGCGCAACCAGGCCGAGACCGCCGGAGCTGTCACCGTCGGCGACGCCTTCTGGTCGGGCCCGCGGGACTGAGGCACGCGACCCGGCTCGTCCACCTGCCGGCGGTCTAAGACACATGCGCCGAACGCGCACGGTGGCCAAGCGGGTCGCGGTGACCTTCTACGACGACCAGGGGACCCACCACCCGGCCGCCCTGACCTACTACGGGGGAAGGCACGGCGAGAACCGTGCTGAGCGACGAGGGCGCCGCGGCGTGGCGTCTGGCGCGCTGGCCGGGCGCTGTCGCGGCCGCTCTGCTCGTCTTCTCGTTCGTCTACTACGTCACGCCCGACGTGAAGCAGCGCGCGTTTCGCTGGATCACCCCGGGCGCGGCTGTGGATGACCTCGGTGTCGGTGACCCGGCCCTCTCCGACGTGCTTGAGCGCGGCCGCGCCGGCGCGGCCGTTGGCGGAGCCGGTGATGGGCTCCTCGGTGGCGTCGTCGTCGCCACCACCACCCGGCAGGGCCACGCCGCCGAACGCCGGCGGGGCGATCACGGGGGCGGCGAGGAGTCCGGCCTTGGCTTCCTGGTCATGTCTGCCTCCTGCATCGGGGAAGGTCGGCCGCACCGTAGGCGCCTCACCTGAGATGAACCTGAGGTCCCGGCCGGCCTCTCACGCTCAGCTTCGCCTCAGGGAAGGCCCGAAGCTGCGGCCATGCCGGTTCGCGATTCCCTCACCAGAGCCCGCTTGGTCGCGGGCTTCAGCGTGCTGGTCGCCGTGTTCGTTGCGGCGCTCGCGGTGGGCTTGGGACAGCTGCTTCGCGGCAGCGTCCGCGGCGCCGCGCTGTCGGGCGCCGAGCAGACCGGTTGGCGCGACCCCTGGAGGCGGAGGCGCTGGTCGCGTGGGTGGGGAGAAGCCCGGCGGTCCGGGGCGCAGCGCAGACGGCGGCGTAGGCCCTTCCGCGGATCCGGGCGATAGGTTGCGGCCCGTGGAGACCCAGCAATGGCCACTCACCGCCGCCGCCACCCAGACTCTTCTCGCGATTCAGCCCTCCTCGTCGCCCAAGGGCGGGGGCGAGCCGCCGCCAAAGGACGCGGTCAAGCTCGGCCTCAAGGAGCTCATCGTCCGCGGCGCCTACCGAATCCAGATCGAGCAGAAGCGCTTCGGGAAGCCAAAGGTGGTGCTCGGACCCCAGCAGCGCCCCGAGCTCCCCGGGCCGCTCGCCACCTTCGACGGCGCGCTGCGCGGTCATACCCCCGGCGAGATCGGCAGCGTCATCAAGAAGGCGCGCAAGGGCCGGAGCACCCTCATCAAGGACGTCGGCGAGTTGTTTCTGGGAGAGCTGGTCGAGCGTGGGCTGGTGGAGCAGCGCACCCACAAGGCGCTCGGCATCTTCTCGACCACCAAGTGGCGGCGCACTCCCTCGGGTGACGCCTGGGCCGCGACGGCCGCCCAGCACGTAGAGCGCCTGCAGGGCCTGCCATGGGAGGTTGAGTCCGACCCTCACTCGGCGGCCCGCGCCGCCGGCGCAGCGGGCGCGCTCGCGCTCATGGTTCCGGCGGCGCTCGCGGCGCTGTTTCGGCTGCGAAGGCGGTCGCGCCGCCACGGCGGTGACCTCGACATGGACTTCGTCTACATCGGCGACGGGACCGCGTTCGACCCCTTCGACTCCGTCGGGGACCTCTTCGGCTCAGCGCTCGACGCCGGGATCGACGGCATCGACGCCGGGGTCGATGCCATCGACAGCGCCCTGGACTCAGTGGCCGACTCGATCGACTCCGCGGTGGACTCCGGCGTGGACGCCGGGGGCGGCTCGGACGGCGGCGGTGGGGGCGACGGAGGCGGCGGCGGGGGGGGACGGCGGGGGAGGCGGAGGCGGCTAGCGCCCTTCGAGCAGGCCGTCGAGGTAGGGGCCGAGGATCTCGGCGACCTTGTCCGCGGTCTGGTGTGGTGAGGCGCCCGGCAGCGCCGCGTGGCTGATCGCCAGGCGCACCAGGCAGTCGGCCAAGCAGTGGGTCTCGGGCACCGCCAGGGCCGGCCAGCTCTGGGCGATGACCCGCGCCAGGCCCGAGGTCACGCCTCCGAGCACCGGGCCGCCGCTCACGGTGACCAGGGCCAGCAGCTCGTCGCTGTCCTGCGGGGAGGCGATCGCGCGCACCAGGGGGTGCGTGGCGGCCGCTGACAGGAAGATCCCCAGCGCCGCAGACAGCGCGGCGCGCGGGTCGTGCTCGTTGGCGCGGACGGTCTCGGCCACGATGTCCAGGAAGCGGTCGGCCTCCCGGATCACGTAGGCCTGCGAGAGCTCGTCGCGAGCGCCGAAGGTGTTGTAGAGCGTCTGGCGGCTCACCCCGGCGCGCTCTGCCACCTCGCCCATGGTCACCTCGGCCCAGGGACGGTCCTCGAGCAGCTCGTGCACGGCGTCGAGCACGGTGTCGCGCAGCAGCGTCTTCGAAGCCTCGGCGAAGCGCGGCTTCACGGCGGTGGCCATGACTACGAGCTCACCGGCTCGAAGTCGACCTTCTCGCGCACCGCGCAGTCCGGGCAGATCCAGTCGTCGGGCACGTCGCTCCACGGAGTCCCCGCCGGGAAGCCCTCGCGCGGCTCACCGGCCTCCTCCTCGTAGACGTACTCGCAAGCGGGGCAGCGGTAGGCGGCCATCAGGCAGCGGCTCCGCCGCTCGATCCGTACTTTGGCCAGGAGCCGCTCGCGCTTGCTCGGCTGGATGTTGGCGCGGGTCACGTCGCCGCCGTAGTGGGCGAGCACCTTGGGATCCATCACCCGCCGCCAGAGCGGGGTCAGGTAGGCGTAGATGATCATCGTCGCGTAGCCCGACGGCAGCTCCGGCAGGTCCTCGTAGGCGCGGAGGGCCTGGTAGCGGCGCAACGGGTTCGCGTGGTGGTCGGAGTGGCGCTGCAGGTGGTAGAAGAAGACGTTCGAGGCCACGTTGTCGCTGTTCCAGGAGTGCTCGGGGCGGGTGAGCTCGTAGCGCCCGTCCTCGCGCTTGCCGCGCAGCAGCCCAGTGCTCGAGGTAGTTCACGACCTCCAGCAGCGAGAATCCCACCACCGCCTGCACCGCCAGCCAGGGCAGGATCTCGACTCCGAAGACCGAGGTGAGCGCTGCGAAGAGGA
>JALZII010000247.1 GCA_030860365.1 Actinomycetota bacterium | reverse complement strand
CCTCCCCTCCGCCGACCGCGACGGACGCGACCACGAGGCCCTGCACCTGGTGGCCGTGGAGGGGGAAGACATCGTGGGAACGTGCCGGCTGGTACTCGAAGGCTCGCGAGCGCGCCTGGGCCGCTTGGCCGTGACGCGCTCGAGGCGCCGCGAAGGCATCGGCGCGGCGCTCCTGGCCGAGGCCGACTGCCAGGCACGAAGGGCGGGGGCGAGGCGCATCGAGCTGCACGCTCAGCTTCCCGCGCGCGAGCTCTACGCGCGCGACGGGTACACCGAGCAGGGCGAGGTCTTCGTCGAGGAGGGCATCGAGCACGTGGCGATGGCCAAGCGCCTTGCCTGAGCTGCGCACCGATCCGCTGTCGGGCCTGCGCGTCATCGTCGCGGGTGAGCGGGCCGATCGCCCGGGGGCGTTCCTCCCACCTCCTCAGCGACCGGCGATCGACCCCCAGGGCGACCCGTTCGTGCCCGGCCACGAGGACCGCACCCCACCCGAGCTCGACCGCGAGGGCGACCCGGGCGGGCCGTGGTCGGTCCGCGTCGTGCCCAACCTGTTTCCGGCCCTGAGCGGCGAGAGCGCCGAGGGAGGCGAGGACCCGCTGGCCTCGGGCCGCGGCGAGCCCGACCTGTTCGCCGCACGGCCCGCCTCCGGCTCCCACGAGGTGATCGTCAACGCCCCCGATGCCGTGTGGTCGCTCAGCGAGCTCGCCCCCGAGCAGGTGCAGCGGGCAATGGCCGTGTGGCGGCGGCGGATGAGCGCGCACGCCAAGTCCTTCTACGTGCACCTGATCGTCAACGAGGGACGCGAGGCCGGGGCCTCGCTGCCGCACACCCACTCGCAGCTCTACGCGCTGCCCTTCGTGCCCGCCGAGGTGGCGCGCGAGCGCGAGCGCTTCACGGCCTACGCGGGGCGCACGCAGGGCCGCAACCTGCTCGAGGACGTCGTGCAGGAGGAGGTGCGCCGCCGCGACCGCCTCGTCGCCGTCGACCCCGAAGCCGTGCTGCTCTGCCCCTTCGCGTCCAGGACGCCCTTCCACATGCAGCTGGTCCCCCGCCGCCCGGCGGCGCGGTTCGAGGACGAGGGCCCGCTCGGCGCGGCCCTCCTGCACGGCGCGCTGGGTCGCCTGGCCGGAGCGCTCGGCGGCCTGCCGCCGCTGAACATGTGGGTGCGAACCGCGCCGCGCGGCGCCGAGCACTTCTGCTGGCGCATCGAGATCATGCCGCGGCTGGCCCAGCTGGCCGGCCTGGAGCTCGGCACCGGAGTGCACCTGAACGTGCTGACGCCCGAGCTGGCGGCGCAGCGCCTGCGCGAGAACGGGTAGAGCGTGCCGTGATCGTCCTCACCCTCGTGGTGGTGGCCGCCACCGCCGCGGGCCTCGAGGCGCGGCGGCGCCGGGGCGATCGGGCCGAGCGCGCCTCGGCACTGCTGCTGCGCGGGGTGCTGTGGGTGCTCTTGCCGATCGTCGCGTTCTTCAACGTCGCCGCGCTGGACTTCGGCCCGGAGGTGGTGGCGGGCATCGCCTACGGGTGGGCGGCGGTGGCCACCGGCTGCTTCGCGGCCTACCTGATCGGCAGCCGGGTGCTGCACCTGCCGCGCTCCGCCCTCGGCGCCCTGATCCTTGTGGGTGGCCTGGGAAACACGGGCTTCCTGGGCCTGCCGTTCCAGGTGGCGCTGTTCGGGCGCGACGTGCTCACGGACGCCGTGGCCTATGACGTGCTGGTATCGGGGACGACGCTGGTGATCCTCGGGTTCATGGTCGGAGCGGGCTTCGGCACCGTGGCCGACGGCAAGCGCGACCGCCTGCGCGTGTTCGTGACCCGCAACCCTCCCCTGTGGGCCGTCGCCGCCGGGCTGGCGGCGCCCGAGGCGCTGGCACCACAGCTGGCGGTGGACGCCTCGCAGCTGCTCGTGCTGGCCGTGGTCCCCTTCGGCTTCTTCGCCGTGGGCGTCACGCTCGCCGCGTCGGGCACCCGGGTCCTTCCGCCCCTCGACGGGCCGGTGATCACCGCGTTGGCCTGCAAGCTGGTGGCCGCTCCCGCGCTGGTGCTCGCGCTGTCCGCGCTGTTCGTCGAGGTGCCCGACGTCTACCTCGTTCAGCCCGCGATGGCCAGCGCGCTGAACTCCCTGGTGGTAGCCAACGAATACGGCCTCGACCGGCGCATCTGCGCCGCTGCGGTGTCGTGGAGCACGGCGGTCGTGCTGGCGGTGGGGCTGGTGGTGGCCCTGCTGTAGGGATGAGCGGTGCTCGGCCGCGCTCGCCCGACCAACGCTCGGGCTGCGCTCCGGCCGAGGCCCCCCGCCTGCGCTAGCTTGCGGATCGCCTTGCCGCCCTCCGAGCGCCCCGTCCCGATGTTCGTCGCCGAGCCGCCCCAGGAGCCGCTGCCCTACGGGCGCTGGGCCGAGACGCTGGTCGACCACTTCAGGAGCAAGTGCCTGGAGATGGACGAGGACCTTGCCGAGGACGCCGAGGCTACGTGGTTCCCGGACCGCTCCTGGAACGGGCGCACCTACCTGCCGCTGACCGCGCCCGCGGCCGGCGGTGGCGAGCTGTTCGGCTACGTGTCGTGGCGACGCGACCACGAAGGCGCGCAGGCCGCCGAGTTCGAGGCTCAGGCCAACCACACCGAGGACACAGCGGCGGAGAACCCCGACTGGCAGCTCGACCTCTCCGACGAGGAGATCGGTCACTGGCGCGCGACGCAGGGCCGCCGCGGCACGGTCACGCTGGTCTGGGGCGTGGCGATGGTGGCGGGCGGCGCGGTGGCCACCGCCGAGCTGGGCCCCACCACCACCGACCAGTGCGAGCTGGTGGACGACCGCTTTACGCTGATCTCGCTCGACCGCTTCACCGGCGACTATGTCGAGGTCCGCCTATACGGTCCCAAGGGCGCCGAGCTGGCGGCCGAGCCCCTGTACGAGGAGGAGTAGCCGGCCGATTCTCTACGGCGTCGGTCAGATCAGGGATACGCTCTGCGGCGGCCCCGATAGCTCAGCTGGATAGAGCGACTCCCTCCTAAGGAGTAGGCCCCAGGTTCGAATCCTGGTCGGGGCGTTCTCCGCCCCTGCGGCCCCTGCCCCAATGCCTCAATGCCTCAATGCCTCAATGGAAGTTAGGTTGAAATCGACGACCACCCCGGGACGCGAGCTGCTCGCCGCGGTTCGGGCAGACGTGGCCGTCGCGGAATGAGCGCTGCGTCCGCGTCGGCCCCGTTGGCGCCCACGCAACCGGTCAGTACCTGATGGCGCCCCTCCCTCTCGTCATGCTCACGCTCGAACGGGATGGCGCGAGTGCACGGACTACCGGATGATCAGCGTGATGATCTGCTTCCCGACCTTCGCCCTGTGGCTGCTCTTCGAGGCCGCAGAGGCCTGATGCGTCGCGGCCATCTGCTGGCGTTGCTCGCGCTCGCGCTCGTCGTGGCGGGGTGCGGCGAGGACAACGGACCCAGACCCCCGGCGGGGCAGAGCAGCGCAGAGTTCCGGCGGGTGCTCGCGGAGGCCACCGGCCCGCGCGTCGCCGACTTTCCCAGCCCCCGCGGCAAGACCCTTCAGCAGGTGGCCGACCGCGTCAAAGCCGGGCCCCAGATCGGCCTTGCGACCTCGGTCCATACGCCCGGGCGCAGCCGCATCGCCTTCGGCCTCCTCGACTCCAAGCGCCGCTTCGTCTACGGGCGCACCGCCGTCTACGTGGCTCGGTCACCCAAGAGCCGGGCGCGCGGGCCATACCTGGCCCCCGCCGGCCCGCTGGTGGTCGAGCCGCGCTTTCGCGGCCGGGGGGCGGCCGAGGAGAGCGCGCCGCTGGCCGCGATCTACGCTGCTGAAGTTCCGTTCTCACGTGTCGGCAAGTGGTCGGTCCTCACGGTCACCCGCCTGAAGGACGGCGCCTTCGGCGCGCCCACGGAGGTCGAAGTCCAGCCCAGCTCGATACCCGACGTAGGGGAGCGGCCACCCCCGACCTCGACCGAGACCGTCGCGAGCGCCTCCGGCAACATGGAGGCGATCGACACCCGCGTGCCGCCCGCACCCGAGCTGCACCGCGCCGACTTCAAGGAGGTTGTCGGCCGCAAGCCCGTTGCGCTGCTGTTCGCCACGCCCGCCCTGTGTCAGTCGCGGGTATGTGGCCCTGTCACGGACATCGCCCTGCAGCTGCGAGAGGAGCTCGGCGCCCGGGTGGAGTTCATCCATCAGGAGGTCTTCGTGGACAACGAGATGCGCAAGGGCCTGCGCGCGCCCCTGCGTGCCTTCCGACTGCGCACCGAGCCGTGGCTGTTCACCTTCGACCGCCGGGGAAGGGTGGCCGCGCGCCTCGAGGGCTCGTTCGGGATCTCAGAGTTTCGTCGCGCGGTGCAGGCGGCGCTGCGTTGAGCCACGATCACGGTCACTCGCACGGGGCGGGGCGCGCGCAGAGCCGGCGTGCGCTGACGGTCGCGCTCGCCCTGACCGGCGGCTTCATGTTCGCCGAGGTGGTCGGAGGACTGGTCAGCGGCAGCCTGGCCCTGCTCGCCGACGCCGCTCACATGCTCTCCGACGCACTGTCGCTCGGGGTCGCGCTCGGCGCGATGTGGCTCGCCGCGCGACCTGCCTCGATGAAGCGGACCTTCGGCTGGCAGCGCGCTGAGATCCTGGCTGCCCTGTTCAACGGCGTGACGCTGGTCGCCCTCTCGATCTGGATCTTCATCGAGGCCGGCCGGCGGTTCGCCAATCCCCCCGACGTCGAGGGGGGATTGATGCTCGTGGTCGCGGTTCTCGGCCTGATGGTCAACGTCGCCGCTGCGTGGGTGTTGAGCCGCGGCGAGCACGAGAGCCTCAACGTCTCGGCGGCGCTGCGACACGTGCTCGCCGACATGCTCGGCTCGCTGGGGGTGATCGTGGCGGCGGTGATCATCCTGACCACGGGCTTTCGCCTCGCCGACCCGATCATCAGCGTGCTGATCGGCGTCCTCGTGCTCG
>JALZII010000235.1 GCA_030860365.1 Actinomycetota bacterium | reverse complement strand
ACGCCGCGGACCCCGCGGTGGACCCGGCGGGGGGCGAGCCGGCCGTGCGAGAGGCCTCACCCACCCCCGACGGCGGCCCTGGGCGACCCGAGCGCCGAACGCTCGGTCCGATCGGGGATCCGGTCGACCCGGCGCCACTGGAGGCGGCCCCGGCCGCAGATGACCAGCCCGCCGTGCGGCGGGTGGGGCCCAAGCGCCGGCAGGGCTGACCGCCGGACCAGAGCCGGCTCGCCCCGTCCACGCGGCCCGCGCGGCCCCCGCTTCGGCCCGAGGGCGACTCGCGGTCCCTGCATTCGAACCTCCTGGCTGGCAGGTCCCGCCGGGACCCCCAAAACGGAGACGAGAAAATGGCCGAGCGAAAGGCGGACGCCCGCTGGACGGGCGACCTGAAGGGCGGCGAGGGCACGATGCGGCTGGGGCTCCTACGAGGGCAGCTACACCTTCAGTGGCCGCAACGGACATCACGCTGGAAGCGGAGCTCGTCGCGGGGTGACGGGGAGCAGGGTCCCTGCCTGGCCTGGGGCACCGCCGCGGCCGTAGGGCCACCGCCTATCGGCCCGCGGAGGCGTCCGGGTTGCAGGGCTCGAAGCTGCTCGGCCGGCGCCTGCTCGCCCTGATCGAGCACTAGGCGTCTGCCAGAATCCCTGCCCGATGGCCAAGCAGAAGCAGGTCAAGATGCAGATGCAGGTCGGGGCACTGGCCGCCATTCCCTCGCTCGAGTCGCGCACCGACGAGCAGCTGCAGAGCGAGTCCAAGCACCGCGTCGCCGCCAAGGCCATCCTCGGTGCCCGGGCGGCCGAGCGCTACGACGTCCCGGCGGCCAAGGACTACTTCAACCAGGCCATGGCGGGCGTTCACCCTCAGGAGCGACCGGCCCTGCGGCAGATGATGAAGGCCTCGCTCGCGCTCGCCGAGCGCCGCCCCGACGAGCTGCGCGACGCCATGCAGAAGATGGGCCAGGAGGCGCCCTCGAGCCGGCAGCTCCTCCTCCTGCGCGCGATGGGCCTCGTCGCTCCCCCGGCGGGCGCCGGGCTGGCGGCGCGGGCGCGGGGAATCCTGCTGCTGGTCCTCGTGGTGGTCGTGCTGCTGGCGGTGGGGTTCGGCATCGCGCAGCTCATCGGGCTCGCCTTCGGGGGCTTCTCGGTTGGCGCCTCGATGCTGCTCGGCCTGGTGATCGTGGTGGCCGCGATCGCCGCGCTGGTGCTTCTGGGCCGAAGGCGCCAGGCCAAGGCGAAGGCCGACCGCTCGGCCCAGGCCGCTGCCTTAGCTCAGAGCCGCCGATAGCCGGCGGCGGTGCTCGCGCGCGAGCGGGTGCTCGGTGCCGAGCTCGGTGAAGATCGCCACCATCACCTGTCGCAGCAGATCGCGACGGTCGGGGTCCCCCTCGACGGCGATCTCGTCCTGCAGCAGCTCCAGGGCCTGCGCGGGGTCCCCGGCGTCCCAGGCGGCGAAAGCCTCGGTCGGCTCGTTGGCGCCGGCTAGGCGGCCCCGGGCCGCCAGGCCCGCGGCCACGAAGTCTCCCGCCGCCTCGTCCAGCAGCGTCAGTGCCTCCGCGGACTCTCCGCGGCGCAGCAGGATGCGCCCCAGCTCGCGCAGGGCCTGAGCATGGCGAGGGTCGAGATCGAGCGCCCGGCGCAGCGAGGCTTCGTCCCCCTCCCCGGCCAGCTCGTCGGCCTCGGAGGGCACGAGTGCGTCGTAGAAGCGCTCGACCTCAGCGGGCGGCAGCGCGCCGGTGAACTCAGACTCGACCTCTCCGCCGCGGAAGGCCTTCACGGCGGGGATGCCCTGGATGCCGAAGCGCCGCGCCAGTGACTGGTTGGCATCGGTGTCCACCTTGGCCAGCTCCACCTTGCCCGCCCTGGCCCGCGCGGCCTGCTCGAGCGCCGGGGTCAGCTGCCGGCAGGGGCCGCACCACTGCGCCCAGAAGTCCACCACCACGGGAAGCTGCCTCGAGCGCTCGACGACGTGCTCGGCGAAGTCGTCCTCTCCCACGTCGCGGATGACGGCTGTCTCTGCGTCCATGACCCCACGGTACTCGGGGCGCTGATCCGGCCCGCCGGATGGGCCGCACACACTGCTAGTGAAAGTCGACCGGCCCATCGGCAAGGCACTCGCAGGACTCGGAGCGCTGCTCATTATCCTGTCGCTCGTAGCCATCCCGTTCAAGGGGACCGCCTCCGGCAAGAAGGAGGCCACGGCATCTGGTAGCGGCGCCACGCCGTCCGACAAGGTGACGATCAAGGGCTTCGAGTACAGCCCCCCGAACGTCTCGGTGAAGGCGGGCACCAAGCTCACCTTCGTCAACCAGGACAGCGCCAAGCACACCGCCACTGACAAGGTCAGCGGCGCGTTCGACACGAGCACGCTTGAAAAAGGACGGAGCAAGGCGGTCACCTTCGACAAGCCCGGGACCTACGCTTACATCTGCGACTTCCACGTCTTCATGAAGGGCAAGGTCACGGTCGAGTGACGAGTTCGGACCGGCTCTGGGTCCTCGGCGCCTTCACCACGCTCATGGTGGGGGCGGTCCACGTGCAGCAGTTCATGGGCGAAGTGGGCGATGCGCCCACCATCGCCCAGCTGTTCCTGCTCAACGGAATCGGTGCGGGGGGCATCGTGATCGGTCTCGTGTTTCCCCGGTCCCGGCTTCTCGCCGCCCTCGGCGGCATCGGTCTCTCGGCCGGCGCGCTGGTGTCGTTGGCCATCGCCCGCTACGCCGAGAACGGGATCTTCGACTACACCGAGCCTGACCTGCGAGCGCCCGTCATCGTGGCGATCCTGTCCGAACTGGCCTCGGTGGCGCTGCTCAGCGCTTACCTCGCCGGCGCCCGCCGCGCTTCTTCCCCTTCGGCGGCGACTTGAACTCGGTCACGGTGGCGTGCTCGATCACGACCGGCTGGCTCGGGGTGCCCGCCTGTCCACTGTCGGGGTCACCCAGCTCGCCGATCCTCTCCACCACTTCGAGGCCCGCGGTGACCTTGCCGAGCACGGCGTACTCGGGGGGAAGCCCGGCGTCCGCGCCGCTGACCACGTAGAACTGGCTTCCGGCGGTGCCGGCCGGCTCCTGGGCGGTCTTGGCCATGGCCACCACGCCTTTGGTGTAGCGGGCATCGCTGGGCGGCACGTCCCTCGTGGAATATCCGGGACCACCCATGCCGCCCGCGGTGGGATCGCCGCCCTGGATCACGAAGCCCGGGACGATTCGGTGGAAGACGGTGTCGTCGAAGAAGCCCTTGCGGGCGAGTGCCACGAACGAGGCCGAAGCCTGTGGCGCGGAGCGCGGGGCGAGCCCGATCGTGAAGTCGCCACAGCTGGTCTCGAGCTTCACCGAGTAGCTCTTGCCCGAGGCGAGCGGACCGCTCGGGCGCCGCTCGGAGCCCTCGGGCTTGGGCCCGGGCGCCTTGACGCTCTCGCAGCCGCTGGAGGTCGTAGTCGCGGGAGCGGTGGCCCCGGGGTCGCTCTTGGGGCTCTCGTCGTCGGACCCGCAGCCTGCGCCGGCCAGGGCCAGGAGGCACAGGATGGCCGTCAGGGGGCGGGGCACGGTCGCGCAGGGTAGCGGGCGGTCTACGATCGAACGTCGTGCTCCTGTCCCCTTTCCTTTCCCGCTACGAGCAGGTCATCCTCGACCTCGACGGCTGCGTGTGGACCGGCGGCGAGGCCATCCCCGGCTCGCCCGAGGCCATCGAGACGCTGCGCGCGGCGGGCCTGCGGGTGGCCTTTGCCACCAACAACTCCCGTGCGACCACCGAGGACTACGTCGCGCAGCTATGGCGCATCGGCGTGAAGGCCTCGGTGTCCGATGTGGTGACCTCGGGTGGCGCGATGCAGCACCTGCTCGCCGAGACCCGCTCCGGGCGCACCGCCTTCGTGGTCGGCACCGAGGCGATGCGCCGTCACGTCGGCGATGCCGGGCTGAAGCTGATGAACGGCACCGACCTGGCGTCGCGGGCAGAGGTGGTGGTGGTTGCCGCCACGGAGCAGTTCACCTACGACGATCTGCGCACCGCCTCGCTGGCGGTGCAGCGCGGTGCGGACCTGCTGGCCACCGCTCGCGACCCGACCCATCCGATGCCCGACGGCCTGTGGCCCGGCACCGGCGCCCTCCTGGCGGCGGTGGAGACCGCGAGCGGCGCCACGGCGTCGCTGGTGGGAAAGCCTCAGCCCCAGCTGTTACTCACCGCCTTGGACCGCCTGGGCGCCGGCCGGACGCTGGTGGTGGGCGATCGCCTGGACAGCGACGTGGCCGCGGCGGCCGCCGCCGGCTTGGACGCCGCGCTGGTGCTGAGCGGGGGAACCACCCGCGCACAGGCCGAGGCCGCGGGCCGCACGGTCGGAGCGCCCCGTCCGGTCCAGCTCGCCGACGACCTGGCCTCGCTCGTGGTGGGCGATCCGGGCTGATGGCCAAGAAGACCCACCACAAGCACTCCTCGTCGAAGGGCTACCGCAAGCTGCTCGACTCGCTGGCCGACCTCGAGAACGTGCACCGCGTGGCCACCGGCCGGGTAAAGCCCCGCATGGGCTCGGGGCGTCCGGTCGCCCCGATATCCAAGGTTCGCCAGACCGAGTCGGGCCTCTCGATAACCATCAACACCGAGGGCGCGATCATCGACGCCTACGTGGTGACCGACCGCCCCGACGAGGTGGCGGCGGCCATGGCCGAGCGCGGTTGGACGGCCACCTGATCCAGCCGCGCGCTGTCGTGGGGGTCGTCGGTCTGGTCAGTGGTCGCGGATGGCCAACGTCAGCTCGTAGATCGCCATTAGGGCGGCGGCCACCAGGATGGTCTCGAGGAAAGACCACTCCTGGGGGGCCAGCCCGAAGGCGACGGCGACCAACAGCAGGCTGAGGAGGTGCTCGATGCCGCCGGTGGACCCGATCAACCTCGTCACCGCCGTCAACGCCGCTTTCGCACGCGCACCTGCTTGCCTTTGAGCGACAGCACCGCCGCGCCGCCGCAGGCCTGTAAAGCCTTCTCGGTGCTCAGGGTGAAGATGAGCACCGCTCCGCCCGCCCACGAGCAATCCTGCATCGCGCGCTTGAAGGTGCGGCGCCGGGCCAGCCGGCTCCCGAACGCGAGCTTGAACCAGCGGCGCCCGTAGGCCTTCGCGCGCGTGCCGCTGCGAATCATGTACCGCCGGGCGCGCCCACCCACACCCCTTCGAGCCAACACTCGAGCGCCCTGCCGGCTGGCCACCCGGGTGGCCGCCACAAAGGCCGCGCGGGTTCCGAGGATCACCAGCGGGATGAAGATCGCCGACGCCTGGGCCCGGGGCGGGGGCTTCGAGGGACTGGCCGATGCCGGACCGGCCATCACGGCGGGCAGAGCGGAGATCAGGCAGATCGCCGCGAGCTTCTTGAACCACATCACGAACTCCTCTTCTTCTTTGGACTTGCCTCTTCCAGGACCGCTGTCGGGTTTCGAGCCGGCCCGGCGCGCTGCCATGCCCCCCTTCACGGCGGTGACCGGCTTACGTCTTCCGTGGGCACCGCCTTCGGCCGGTCCGGCGCGAGCTCGACATCTACTCCGAGCAGGGCGCACGCCTCCGGCGTGACCTCGAGCCCCGCCTCGTGGGCCCTGGCCAAGCCGCCCGCCGGGTCGATCGACCGGGTGTGATGCAGATGGGCTGCGCCCAGCGCGGCCACGAAGTCGGTCTGGCGGTCGCCGTGGACCGCGATCGCTCCGCGCCGCTTGAGCTCTCGCTTGAGGAAGGAGAGCAGCTCGTCCAACGCGGCCGAGCCACGCTCGCTCGAGACCACCGGGACGTGGTGCCAGTCGAGGCCCGCAGCTTCGTAGTCGCGGAGGTTGTGGCGCGTGATCATGCACGACACGATCAGGCGAACGCCCGATTCGCGCAGGTAGGCGATCTCGGCGTCGCGGCGCTCGGGGCGGTGGCTGCGCCCTCCCCCGCCAGGTCGCTCGAGCAGAGCCAGCTTGCGTGGGCGCGCCCACCAGATTCGCTTGGGTTCCATGCCGCTCTGAGCGCCGGCCCCGGCGACTTCGCCCCGCGTGCCGGCGCTTTGTCACGTCCGTTGCACCCTCGTGCGCCGGCGGCGGCTCGGCGCCCGCGGAGCTAGGGCAGCCGGGCCGCGCGCATGCGGTGCAGCGCGCTCGAGGACGAGATCGGCGCGCCTGCTGACTCGAGGACAGGATCTCGGCCGGGCGGCTCGTAGACTTCTCGCCGTGTGCAGGATCTTCGGCTGCGTGGCCGCCGACCCGGTTTCGCTGCGCCACGAGCTGCTCGAGGCGCCGAACCCGCTCATCCGCCAGTCAGAGCACCACGACTCGGGGTGGGGCATGGCCGTGTACGAGCGCGCCGAAGGCTCCGAGCCGGCGCTGATCCGCATCCCCGAGGCAGCGCACGCGGGCGCTGGCTTCGCGCGGGCGACCGCGGCCCGGGGACGAATGTTCAACGTCCACGTGCGGCGCGCCACGATGGGCGGGCTCACGCTCGAGAACACCCATCCCTTCACCATGGGCAGCCTCTCCTTCGGCCACAACGGGACGGTGATCGACTACCCGTTGCTGGGCGTGACCGACGCAGTGGGCGACACCGACTCCGAGCACCTTTTCCGCCACCTCGTCGCCCGCCTCGACCCGGCCGACACGATCGGCTCCCTGCGCCGCACGGTCGCCGCAGCGGCCGAGGCTTCGGCCTTCTCGGGGCTGAACTTCCTCTTCTCGGACGGCTTTCGCCTCTACGCCTACCGCTTCGGGTTGTTCGACCTGTTCTGGCTCTCGCGCCCGGGCCAGCTCATCGTCTCCTCGGAGAAGGTGACCGAAGACGAGGAGTGGCACACAGTGGGGCAGGACGTGCTGCTGGTGCTCGAACCGGCAAGCCCCCTGGGCGAGCCTCACGCCGAACGGCTGCTGGGCGACGAGCTGGTCGCTCAGGCCCGCCTGGACCCCCTGGACGAGGGTTCCGCGCTGACCGGCGCGGAGCGCGGACGCTTCGCGGCCGAGCGGGCCCTGCGGATCGCGGGAGCCGGCTAGCGGGATGACGGCACGGCGGCGCTCTCATCCCTCCTGACCTCGTCTTCGGCTACGGATCGCTGGCCGGTGAGATCCCCGGCGCCAAGCGGGCGAAGCTGGCGGGCCACCGGCGCACGTGGGGCGTGGCGATGGACAACACGCGCGACATACCCGGCTACAAGCACTACCTCACCCCCGAGGGCGAACGCCCCGCGGTGCGGGTGGCCTTCCTCGACCTCGAGGAGGATCCAGCCGCGACGGTCAACGGCGTGTGCTTCCCGGTCATCGGCCTCGAGCAGCTCGACGCCCGCGAGCGCAACTACGTTCGACGGGACGTGAGCGGTCTGGTCCGAGGCGCCGCGGGCCGGGTCTGGGCGTACTTCGGCTCGCCCGAGGCGCGTCGGCGGCGCTCGGAGGGCGACGTGGTGGTGTGCCGTGAGTACCTCGAGGCGGTGGCGAGGGGATTTCGCCGCCTCGGCGAGGCTGAGCACCGCGCGTTCATCGACAGCACCGACCCCGGCACGCTCCCGGTGTGGGACCTCGTCCGGGTGGACCACCCGTGAGCTTTCGCCTGCTGGTCAACCCCGCGGCGGCCAACGGCCGCGCCCTGCGCCGCCTGCCCTCGGCGACCGACGAGCTGCGGCGCCTCGGGGTCGAGCCGGTGGTGGTCCAGACC
>JALZII010000221.1 GCA_030860365.1 Actinomycetota bacterium | reverse complement strand
CTCACCTACCGGGGCAAGGTCATCACCGCCTTCTTCTTCTCGACCTCGGGCGGCAGGACGGAGAACGCCGAGAACTCGTTCGTGGACTCCGGGCCGCGGCCTTACCTGGTCAGCGTTCGCGACCCCTTCGATCGCATCTCCCCCCATCACCGCGCCCTGCTTCGCTTCTCGACCCGCGACCTGGCCACACGACTCCGCGGCTTCTACGCCGGCACCTTCCGGTCTATCCGCGTGACCAAGCGAGGCGTCTCGCCCCGCATAGTGCGCGCCGAGGTCACGGGCACGCGCGGCTCGCGCCAGATCAGCGGCGGGAGCCTGCGCACCAGGCTCGACCTGCCCGACACCTGGGCGAGCTTCACGACGATCGTGAGCGGGCGCGGACGCGGGCGCTCGCGCCGGCTGGCGGGCTACCTCGAGCCTCGCTCCGCGCGCCGGCTGGTCGTGGAGCGGCGGTCGGGGGAGAGCTGGAGGCGCGCCGCCCGCGCCCGCACGTCGCGAACCGGCGACTTCTCCGTCCTGCTGGGAAAGCGCGGCCTGTACCGCGCGCGCGCCGGTCCCCTCACGGGGCCGGCCGTGCGCCTACGCTAGGGCCGGCAACCTCAACCCGCCACACTCGACTGGGCCGCGCTGAGCGGACGGCTCAAGAGGCGCGAGACCTCTCGTGCTCGGATGGCTAGTTTCGGCACATGACACCCGAGACCCCCCTCGCCGTCGAGGCCACCGGCCTCGTCAAGGCCTTCGGCGAGACTCGCGCCGTCGACGGCGTCGACCTGACGGTGCGAAGCGGCTCGGTCTACGGCGTCCTGGGCCCCAACGGCGCCGGCAAGACCACCACGATCCGGATGCTGGCGACCCTGCTTCGCCCGGATGCGGGAAGCGCCCGGGTCCTCGGGCACGACATCGTGCAGGAGGCGGACGCGGTCCGCGCCGCCGTCAGCCTCACCGGCCAGCTCGCGTCGGTCGACGAGGACCTGACCGGTCGCGAGAACCTGATCCTGGTCGGCCGCCTGCTGGGGCTCAAGCGAGCCGCGGCGAAGTCCCGGGCCACCGAGCTGGTCGAGGCGTTCGGCCTCGCCGAGGCCGCGGCACGGCTGGTCAAGAGCTACTCCGGCGGGATGCGGCGCCGGCTCGACGTCGCCGCGAGCATCGTGGTCACTCCTCAGCTGATGTTCCTCGACGAGCCCACAACCGGGCTCGACCCGCGCTCGCGCAACCAGGTCTGGGGCATCATCCGCTCGCTGGTCGCCGGCGGGACCACGATCGTGCTCTGCACCCAGTACCTCGAAGAGGCCGACCAGCTCGCCGACGGCATCGCCGTGATCGACCGTGGCAGGGTGATCGCCGAGGGAACCCCCAGCCAGCTCAAGGCGTCGGTGGGCACAGGGGCGCTGCATGTGCGTCTGCTGGACCCCGAGCAGCGGCCCGAGGCCGAGCAGGTGCTCGGCCGCGAGCTCGGCGCCGTGCAGCTGGAACCCGACCCGACCGCGCTGTCGGCCCAGTGCGCCAGCGCCGACCGGGCCGCGGAGGCAGTCGCCGAGCTGACGCGCTCCGGCGTGCGGATCGCCGCCTTCGCGCTGGGCCAGCCGAGCCTCGACGAGGTCTTCCTGGCCCTGACCGGCCGCCCGGCCGACGACCGCTCCACCGAGTCTGAAGCGACCCAGGCCGGACACGCAGCATGAGCACCACCCCCACGAGCGAGGCCGCCCCTACGCCCGACGCCGACGGGGCGGCGGTCCGCAAGGCCATCGCCTCGACCTCGCGTCCCGAGCGTGCAGGTGCGCTGTCGGCCGCGCTGACCTTCGGCTGGCGCGGGATGCTCAAGGTCAAGCACGTCCCCGAGCAGCTCGTCGACGTGACCATCACGCCGGTGATGTTCGTCTTGATGTTCACCTACCTGTTCGGCGGGGAGATCGCCGGATCCACGGGTGAGTACCTCGACTACATCCTCCCCGGGATCCTGGTGATGTCGGTGCTGTTCACCACCGTCTACTCGGGAATCGCCCTCAACACCGACCTCACGAAAGGAGTGGTCGACCGCTTCCGCTCGCTCCCGATCTGGCGCCCGGCGCCGCTCGTCGGGTCTCTGCTCGGCGACAGCGCGCGCTACCTGTTGGCCGGGACCGTGATCATCGTGCTGGGCTTGGTGCTCGGCTTCCGGCCCCAGGCCGGTGTCGGCGGGGTTCTCGCGGCGCTGGCCCTGGTGATCGTCTTCGCCTTCGGCCTGTCCTGGGTGTTCACGACGCTGGGCATGCTCATGCGCTCACCCAACGCGGTCATGAACACCGGCTTCATGACGATCTTCCCTCTCACCTTCCTCTCCAACGTCTTCGTCGATCCCAAGTCGCTGCCCGCGGGGCTGGAAGCCTTCGTGAACCTCAACCCGATCTCCATCCTCGCGACCGCGTCGCGCGGCCTGATGGGCGGAACGGCGGCCGCGGGCGACATCGTCATCGTGCTGGCGACGGCCGCGGCTCTGACAGCGGTCTTCGCGCCGCTGACCACCCATCTGTACCGCACGCGCTGAGGGGCCGGCCTAGCTGTAGGCAGCAGCAGTCTTGTTTCTCTCGGCGAGGCGCTGTTGGGGCGTCTGGCCGTTGAGCGACCGGTGCGGGCGTTGTGTGTTGTAGCGCGTTAGGAATGGCTCGAGGGCGCCCCGA
>JALZII010000172.1 GCA_030860365.1 Actinomycetota bacterium | reverse complement strand
CCGTTGGTCGGCCTGCGCTCCCTCGATCGTTGCTCAGCCCTTGATGAAGGGCTTGGCCGCGGCCAGCACCTCCTGCATCTCGAGGGCCTTGTCGAAGGCGCTCTCGGTGATGGGCTGCTTGTTGAGTTGGCGGATCGCCGCGGCGTGCCGTGCCTCGATCTGCACGATGGCGCCGGCGGAGCCGAGCACCTCCTTGCTCTTGATCTGCGGCGCGGCGCCGTTGTAGGCGCTCACGCCGAGGTCCTCGAACGTCTGGGCGGTCTTGAGGAACGCCTTCTGGCTCGAGAACGCCTTGCCGAAGTCGACGCCGGGCGCCTTGGTGGGGGTGCCACCCAGGCCCTTGATCGCCTCTGTGAGGGCGTCGACGTGCTCGGCCTCGTTCTCCTTCAGCGTGGTGGCGAGCTCCTTCACATCGCCACCCAGGCCGCTGACGTTCTTGAGCCCCTGCTCGTAGAACGCGGTCTCGAGGTACTCGAGGGTGAGGGCGAAGTTCAGGATGTCGACGTCGCCGCCGCCCTCCTGAGCGATTGCCTCCGAGACGAACGGGGCGACAGTGGCCACGCCGTAGACCGTCCCGGCGGCAAGTGCCCCCTTGATCATGAATGACTGACGCGTCATTCCCTGCACTTCGATGACGCCCAGCTCAGGCGCCGCCAGCTTGTCGTTGCTCATGCTGATGATTCTCCTTTCGCTCGGCGGTGCCTAGGACTTCAGGAACGGCTTGACCTGGGGCAGGACCTCGGCCATCGAGGCCGGCTTGGCGAACGCGCCGTCGGGCACGATCGTCTTGCCCACGACCTTGTTCAGCGCAGCCGCGTGGCGGGCCTCGACCGTGTGGATCGAGAGCGCTGCGGCCAGCACCTCCTTGGACTTGATGCGCCCGGCCTGGCCCAGGTACGCCGCGGCGCCCAGGTTCTCCACCGTGGCCGCTGTCTCGAGCACCTTCTGGGCACCGCCCTTTATGACGGCGTCGAAGGTGGTCTTGGGCTTCATGGGCTTGCCGCCGAGCTGCTCCACCGTCTTGGTGAGGGCGTCGACGTGCTCCTGCTCGTTGTCGCGGATCGCGGTCGCGACCTCGGCCAGCGCCTTGTCCTTGATCACCCCGGCCTTGATGACCGCGTTGTAGAAGTCGGTCTCAAGGTGCTCGAGGGTGAGGGCGTACTGGACGATCTCCAAGTCGCCCTTCATGCTGCCCCCGCCGCCGCCGCCGCTTGGCTTGGGTTCGCCGCCGCTCTTCTTCTCTTCCTCGCCGCAGGCGGCAAGAAAGATCGAGAACGCAGCAGCAGCGCTGGTGCCTCCCATCATCTTCAGGAAGCGCTTTCGCGATGAATCATCGCGGGCAAGCTCGTGCATCGCGCTGTCGCGCGGCGCGTCGGCCTCCCGCTCGGTCACGTCGGACATAAGCTCCTCTCGGAAATCGGATCCCTTCTTATGGGGCAAGATTCGTAGCCGATCCGCACACGGATCACCTCCCCGGTGGTTTTCTGCCCGAATGCAGGGGGTACAAACGTCGCCGGAGGTCCATGCACCATCGGAGGGCGATGTAGGCCGGGCTGGCCCTGGCTGCCGTGCTGGCCGGTTGAGGCTACGGCGAGACCGGCAACGGGGCGCGCACGCCGAAGTGGCCCGGTCCGAGACGGGCCGCAAACGCCCAGGCGGACTCCGTCGGGGTCGACCGTGCCGAGGCAAGCTCACCAACGCGGCCAGAGCCGCGAGGGAGCGCCGCCGGCGGGTACAGTCGAAGTCGACTGCACGTCGCTGTTCGGGAAGCCCGTGTCGCGCGCCACTGTCGTCAGGTACGTCGCGCTCAGCCGGCCACGAGCCTGAAGGCCGCGGGGTCCACGCGAAAGCGTGCCGGCCCGTGGCAGACCACCTCGCCGTCGACGTTGAACTCGGTGTCCGGGGGCACGTCGAGCTCCACCTGATGGCCGCGCCGGTGGCTCACGCCGCGCTGCTCGGTCACCCGGCCGGTGCGCATGCCCACCGCTCGGGCGGCGAGCAGGGCTCGCGGCCCGTTCTGCAGCACCACGGTCTCCAGGAAGCCGTCGCTGGCGTCGGCCACGTCGAGGTGAGAGCCTCCACCGAAGGCGCCCGAGGAGGCCACGGTCACCTGCCAGGCCTTGCCCTCGTAGACCGGATCGCCGTCGACGCTGACCGCGCAGGGCACCGGGGAGTCCACCACCGCCGCGCCCATCGCCCCGAGTCCGTAGGCCGCCACGCCCAGGGCGCGCTTCCAGCGGCTGGCCCGACGGGCGGCGGGAGCCGCCAGTCCTGCGCTGGCCACGTTGAGGAAGGGACGCTCGTCCATCCAGGCCAGCTCGAGCGCCCGCGTGCGTCTCCCGGTGGCCGCCAGCAGGCACGCCCCCCGCAGCCCGCGGGGAAGCCCGTGCGCGCGAACGAAGTCGTTGGCGGTGCCCGCCGCGATCACCGCCAGCGGCAGGCCGGCCTCGGAGGCCGCGACCGCCACCGCCGCCAC
>JALZII010000167.1 GCA_030860365.1 Actinomycetota bacterium | reverse complement strand
AGAGAGGGCGGAGAAGGCGGCGGCCTGCGGCTCAAGCGCTACGTGGTCACCGAGTACGTCGAGGCGATCATTGCGGTTGAGCACGAGGAGGTGCGCATCGAGCGCGAGGACGATGCGCGTCCATAGGTGCCCGGACGTCGTGTCAGGCTCGATGCGTTGAGCGAGTATGGGTCGAGGAGCAGGGGCTCGAGCGCGGTCGGCGCTCCCTTACCCCCTCAGAGGTTGACGGGTAGGTACGAGGGGCGGACAAACCGGCGCAGGCGTAACGCGGTGCGAACTGCAAGTGACGGTTCAGTGGGCCGCGGCATGCGAGGCTGGTCTGGGTAGCGCTGCATGTTGCAGCAGCTTGGCAGCTGCTCCTTGCGCGCGCGAGTACCGCGCGGTGATCGCCGGTCAGATCGATCCCGATGATCTCGAGGAGCACATTCGTGCCCTTCACGAGCTCAGCACGAGGCCGGCGCGAGCCGGCATAGATCAGCAGCCCACGTCTGAGTTGCAGGGCATCGCAGTAAGCAATGAGCTGGTAGAGGTCGGCATGCGGCCACGCGGCGGGTGCGAGTTCCTTGTACTTCGCGTCGCCGACCGCGACGTCTCGCGCCCCCTCCCGCACCAGCAAATCGGGCTTCATCGTCACGCTCGCTGTCAGTTTCCGGCGAGCCTGTCCTTCGAAAACGAATCCGGCTTTACGAGCCTCCCGGCGGACGACCGCCTCGACGAAGCGCTCGAACACCATGTTCATGTCAACCGTGAACGAAAGCGCGTCGAGAGAGCCGGGTGGCCTGGACCCCTCCAACGTTGACACTTCAGGCCGCGTGATTTCGTAGCGCTTCAGTCTCCTGGGTCCTCCCAGGTCTGTCTCACCTCCTTCGGGGTGCGGTAGCCGAGGCCAAGCCCCTACCCCTTTGGCGTCCGCGGGTACACGCGAGCGGAGCACTCGGCCAAGAGGACGATGTGGACTTTGGTCGCCCAATCCACTTGCGAACCGAGGCGAAGATCGTCATCGAGGAAATCTCGCCTGGCGAGCACGCGACCGCGGCTTCCCTCGACGCGCAGGTTCGAACGCTCGGAGGTCTCACCCACGCTGTGGACGATCTCCGTATCGAGGCTCCCGGCACGGTGAAGGTTGCGCCGGATGAAGCGCCGTAGTCAGCTGCGTATTGCCGGTTGGCTAGGCGGGACCCCGGAAGGGGAGCCAGGTCGAGTGATAGCTAGCGCCGCTCCATGTATGGCACTAGCCGAAGCGGGTGCGTAGTCGCCTGCACGATGCCCGAGCAAGCGAGCAGGTAGAACAGCATCAAGCTCACTCCTGGTTGTTCATCCGGATCCAGTGGGATCGGGAATCGCTGTGTATTCGCGTCGGGGACGCCGCGCCAGTCCGTGAACACGACCTCACCCGTGTCCGCCAGCCCAGCGGTGCCATTCGAGATGCAGCCCTTCCCCATGGAGCAGACCATGTCGACCCGTCGCTCAAGCGGTTCGTTTCCATCGAGCTCCGCAAGGCATTTCATGAGTGTGGGCAGCGCTGCGCTCTCATAGGCGAAGCAGAAGCCCTGCACAGGGAAGTCTGGCCATTCGCGGCCGTAGAGCTTGAAGCCCTGCACGACGGGAAAGTCCCGCCGCCAATACGCCCCCGCCGAGTCCTTCGTCATTCGTTTAACGGCGGTGATCTTCTAGGTCGCGGCATGACCGGCCGCGAATCCGGTGGGACATCCGGCCGAAGAAGGGTTACGCCTCCGCCGGTTTGCCCCCGCCCTAGTACCTACCCCCTCAGAGGTTGACCGCCACGTACTTCGTCTCGAGGTACTCGTCGATCCCCTCGTTGCCGCCCTCCCGGCCCACCCCTGACTGCTTCACGCCGCCGAAGGGCGCGCCGGCGTTGGAGACCAAGCCCTGGTTGAGGCCGATCATGCCGGTCTGCAGGTTCTCGCAGACGCGCAGGGCCCGCTTGAGGTCGTTGGTGTAGACGTAGGAGACCAGGCCGAACTCGGTGTCGTTGGCCGCGGCCACGGCCTCGTCCTCGTCAGCGAAGCCCTTCACCGGGGCGACGGGGCCGAAGATCTCCTCCTTGAGGAGCCGCGCGTCGTCGCTGACGTCGCTGAGCACCGTCGGCTCGTAGAAGTAGCCGCTGCCGTCGACCCGCTGCCCGCCCACCACGGCGGTGGCGCCCTTGCCGGTTGCGTCGTCCACCAGCTCGGCCACCTTCGAGCGCTGGTCGTCGTCGATCAGCGGGCCCACCTCCACGCCGTCCTCGGTGCCGCGGCCGACCTTCATCGCGCCCATGCGCTCCCCCAGCCTCTCGGCGAACTCGCCGGCCACCGAGTCGGCCACGTGGAAGCGGTTGGCCGAGGTGCAGGCCTCGCCCACGTTGCGCATCTTGGCGATCATCGCCCCCTCCACCGCGGCGTCGAGGTCGGCGTCGGCGAAGATCAGGAAGGGAGCGTTGCCGCCCAGCTCCATCGAGAGCTTGAGCACCTGGCCGGCGGACTGCTCGATGAGCTTCTGGCCGACCTCGGTCGATCCCGTGAACGACAGCTTGCGCGCCCTGGGGTCCTCTATCAACGGCCCCATCGTCTCGCCCGAGGACGAGCTGGTGATCACGTTCAACACTCCGTCAGGCAGCCCGCACTCGCCGAGGATCTCGGCCAGGGCGAGCATGGACAGGGGGGTCTGCCGAGCGGGCTTGACGACCATCGTGCAGCCGGCGGCGATCGCCGGGCCGATCTTGCGGGTGCCCATCGCCGTGGGGAAGTTCCACGGCGTGATCATCAGGCAGGGCCCGACCGGCTGGCGCATCACCAGCACGCGCCCCGAGCCGTTGCCGGCCACCTTGTACAGGCCCTCGATGCGCAGCGCCTCGCCGGCGAACCAGCGGAAGAACTCGCTCGCGTAGGCGATCTCGCCCTTGGACTCAGCGATGGTCTTGCCCATCTCGAGCGTCATCAGCAGAGCGAGGTCGTCGGCACGCTCGTTGAGCGTCTCGAAGGCCTTGTGCAGGATCTCGCTGCGCGTGTTGGGGGGCGTGGCCGCCCACTCGTCCCGGGCCTCGTGCGCCGCGGCGAGCGCGGCCTTCGCGTCGTCGGGCGTGGCGTCGGCCACCTCGGTCAGCGCCTCGCCGGTCGAGGGATCCTCGACCGAGAGCTTGCCGCCCTCGCCGGCGTCGCGCCACTCACCGCCGATGAGCAGCTGCTTGGGGACGCGGTCGACTGCTTCCTGTTCTCCGGTGGCCACCCTCATGGCAGTGCCCTTCTACCCGCAGGCAGCCCGGGGTACTCTGGCGCCATGGCGCCGACAGTCGCCGCAGCCGCGCTCACCGAGCCCGAGCGCCGCGCGCTCGACCGCCTGGTCGCCTCCCTGGAGCGTGAGCTCCGCGATGACCTCCACGCCGTCTGGCTGTATGGCTCTCGCGCGCGCGGGGAGTGGAGGGAGGGGTCTGACGTCGACGTGCTGGTGATCGCGTCGGTTGCTCGAGAGCAGGAGGAGCACATCGACTCGCTCGTGGAGAAAGCAGCCGAGGCAGAGGGCCTGTACTACGGCTGGTTCTCGGTCTTCGTGCACTCGCCGGAGTGGCTAGCCGACCGGCGCGCCATCGAAGCGTGGTTCATCCAGGCCGTAGACCGCGACAAGGTCGTGCTGTGGGGGGGCGAAGTCAGCACGCCTCCGGACTTCAGTCCGCGTGTGGAGGACGGACCGGTGAGGCTGCGGACTCAGGAGTACATGAGGGACGCTCTGGAGAAGCTGGAGGTGGCGAAGCTGGCGCTGGGCGGCGGGTACGCAGGCCCGGCGATCGCCGACGCTTACTACGTCGGGATCAACGCGGCCGAGGCGGTTCTGAGCGAGGCGGATCGGCACGTGCGGACTCACGGAGGGCGGTGGCATCTCGTGCGACAAGAGACCGTCGACCGTGGCCTGCTTTCGGCGGAGCTTCACCGGCGCATGGCCGCCCTGCAGAAGCCACGCGAGCAAGCTCACTACGGCCCTGGGCCTGACGAGCCCTTTCCCCACTTCACCATCGAGGAGGCCCGCGCGGCCGTGGAGACCGCTGAGCGCTACCTGCGAGCTGTCGAGGAGCTGGTCGGCGCTGCCGGAGGAGCGCAGCCCGATCGCTGATCGGGCGAGCACCGCTCGGTCGTCGCTTACGTAGCCACCGTCTCGTGGCCCAGCTCCTCCGAGATGGCCACGTCGATCGAGTAGTCGATCGGGAGGACCACCACCGTGGGAACATCGTGGCGCAGGGCGGCGCGCAGGTGCTTCGGGAAGTCCTCGGCCGACTCGCAGCGCCAGGCCGGGAGGCCGAAGGACTCCGCCAGCTTCACGAAGTCGGGGTTCGTGAAGTCGGTGCCGAAGTGGGCGCCGAACCTCTTGTCCTGCTTCCAGACGATCGAACCGTACTGCCGGTTCTCCCAGATCACGTTCACGAACGAGGTGCGCAGCCGCTTGGCGGTCTCGAGCTCCTGGAAGTTCATGAGAAAGCCGCCGTCGCCGTTTACGGTGATCACGCTGCGGTCGGGGTGCACGAGCTTGGCCGCGATCGCCGCCGGCAGCGCGAAGCCCATGCCCGCCAGTCCGTTGGCGATCAGGCAGGTGTTGGGCTCGTGCGCAGGGAACATGCGCCCGATCCAGAGCTTGTGAAGGCCGACGTCGGAGATGAGGATGTCCGCGTCGCCCAGCACCTGGCGGATCTCCCACAGCGCCCGCGGAGGCTGCATCGGGAAGGCCTTGTCGTCGCGCGCGGCCTCGAGGCGGCCGAGCACCACATCGCGCAGGCGCGACGAGCCGCCGCCGCGGCCGAGGCCCCTGCACTCGTGGGTCAGCCTGCCGAGGATGCGGTTGACGTCGCCGACGAGATCGGCGGCGGTCACGAAGTACTCGTCGACCTCCACCGGCACTGTGTCGATGTAGACGATCTTCTTGTCGCGGTCGCCATTCCAGTGGTCCGGCGAGTGCTCGACGAGGTCGAAGCCGACGGTGATGACCACGTCGGCCTCGTCGAAGCCGGCCATGTCGTAGTCGCCCGCCTGGAGGCCAACCGCCCCAAGGGCGTTCTCACCGCGGCTGTCGACCAGGCCCTTGCCCATGAAGGTCTCGGCGACCGGGATCCCGGTCTGGTCGGAGAACTCGCGCAGGGCTGCGCTCGCGCCCGTGCGCATCGCGCCGCTGCCGGCGAGCGCGATCGGGGAGTCCGCCCTGCGGATCAGCTCGGCCGCCTCCTCGATCTCCTCCTGGGAAGGCTCGGGGCGCCGGACGCGGTCGGTGACCGGCAGCGGCTCGGCGTCGACCTCCTGCTCCATGACGTCCTCGGGAAGCTCGATGTGGGTGGGCCCGGGCTTCTGCTGCTGAGCGAGCTTGAACGCCTTGCGCACCACCTCGGGGATGATCCGCGGGTTGTTCAGCCGCGCGTTCCACTTCGTGATGGGACGGAGCACGCTCAGGACGTCGATGTACTGATGGGACTCCTTGTGCATGCGCTCGAGGTCACCCTGGCCGGTGAGGGCCACGAGCGGCGCCGAGTCCAGGTAGGCGTCGGCGATCGAGGTGGTCAGGTTCATCGCGCCCGGTCCGAGGGTCCCCAGGCAGACACCCGCACGGCCGGTCAAGCGACCGTAGACATCGGCGATGTAGGCCCCGCCCTGCTCGTGGCGAACGGGCACGAACTCCACCTGCGACTTCGACAGCGACTCGTTGAGGTCGAGCGTCTCCTCGCCCGGAATGCCAAAGACGTGGCGGACCCCTTCGTTCTCGAGGCACTTCACGAAGAGGTCGGAAGCCTTGCGCTTGGCCACGACTTCGTCAGATTACCCCGTGAGGGCATCCCGCCCTCACTCTGAGACAGACGCTCGCCCTCCGGGCGCTCGAGTTCCCCCCGTGAGGGCATCCCGCCCTCACTCTGAGACAGACGCTCGCCCTCCGGGCGCTCGAGTTCCCGCGAAGTCCGCCGGGAGGCCGTGCGGCCCCGATAATCCACTCCGTGCATCGCGTCCGGTATGCCAAGAGCGGCGACGTCAACATCGCCTACGTGACCGTGGGCGACGGTCCCGTCGACCTCGTCTGGGTTCCCACCTGGATCTCGCAGTGCGAGTACCTGTTCGAGGAGCCGGGACTGGCGGGCGCCTTCGAGCGCCTGGCCGA
>JALZII010000122.1 GCA_030860365.1 Actinomycetota bacterium | reverse complement strand
GCCATCAGGTCATCGCGTCCTGCTCGTCCGTGAGCTCGAAGCTGATCACGGGTTGGAGATTTCAGCATGATGCAGACCGTCATGGCCGCCGACCCGCCCACCGGAGCTCGAGGACCCTCCTCCTGGGGCCTCGAGGAGGGCGACGAGATCGCCCCCGGGCGTTCCGTCCTGTCCGAGTCCCTGCCCGGCGGGACCCCCGCCCCGCTTCGTGAGCTCATGGAATCGAGCTGACCCCGGACCCCGGCGGCAGGCCCACGGCCGCCGCCGCGGCGATGGCGCTGCAGTCGCTGGTGGCCGCGCTGCCGCGCAAGCTCTCGTTCGGGCGCATGGGCACGCGGCTTCGCTGACCGGACGAAGCGTGATCTTTGCCGTCCTCGCGGGTTCCACCCCCACAAACGCGGGATCCAAGGGGGATCTTCCACATGCAGACCAATCACCATCGGGCGGGCGCTCCCGCCATGTTCCTCGGCCTCTCGGGTGACGGGTCCGGCCTCGAAGGCCAGCGCTCGCTGCCCCGTAAGGGCTTCATGGTCCTTGTGGCGCTGGTCTACGCGCTGTCGGTGCCGCTGATGTAATCCTCGCTGGCCGTTGCCGATTCAGGGTCGGGCGATGCCCCGGCCGCGGTGATCTCAAGGGGTCCAACAGCGGCCCGGGGGGCGGCAACGACGACGACGACAACAGCGGCCCGGGCAGCGGCGACGGGACGACGACGACACCGACACGGCGACAACCACGAACGACGCGGTCACGAACACCGACACCAACACGCGCACCTCGACCAACACCCGCACCTCGACCAACACCCGCAACACGGCGGCGGGTGGCGACGACACCAACACCAACACCCGCACGAACACCGGGACGGGACGCGACGACACCCGCACGAACACCGGGACCAATCGCGGTACCGGGCGGGAGACCCGTGGCGACAGCGACCGCGGCGGCCAGAACACCGGCGTGTCCACCCGCGGCGAGACCGACCCCGGCGACAAGACCGGCAAGACCGAGCGGACCCAGGGCACGGGCCGCGAGACCCGCGGCAACACCGACCCGCGTGACGACACCGGCGTCTCCACCCGTGGCGAGACCGAAGGGCGCGATGGCACCGGCAAGACCGAGCGCCGCAGACGCCCCCGGCACGTAACGACGACGGCGGCCGCGCCTTTTCGCCGCGGCCGCTTGCGTCTCTGCGCCGAAGGACGGAAGGGATGCTAGGCGACGTAGACTCGCGCGATGGACGAGTTCGGGGTGGTCATCTTCTTCGGCCTGCTCGCCCTCGTGCTGGTCTTCCTGGCCCTCGGCAAGTGGTATCCCGGCTCGGGAGCTGCGCAGGTCGACTGGAAGCCGACGCGTTCGCCGCAGCTCGAGGCCGAGCTCGAGCTCGACGACATCGACCAGATGCTCGAGGCCCAGAACGCACGGCGGCGCCGGGACGGCCGGCGGGAGATCAGCGAGGAGGACGTCCAGGCGCAGGTGCGTGAGGACGAGCGGTGGCGCACCGAGCAGCTGGGTCGAGCCCGCCGGGGCCACGACGCCTAGACGCCCGGGTTGGCGCGGGTGCTCATCGTCGGGTGCGGCTGCCGCGGCCGGCGGCTGGCCCGCGATCTGATCGCCGACGGCCGCTCGGTCCGGGGCACCACCCGCGACCCCGCTGCGCTGGGGGTGATCCAGGCCGCCGGGGCGGAGGCCGAGGTGGCCGATCCCGACCACCTGGGCACCCTTCTTGCGCTCCTGCAGGGCGTCAGCGCGGTGTGCTGGCTGATGGGAAGCGCGAGCGGCCCCGCCCACGCGGTGGCCGCCCTGCACGGGCCGCGCCTTCGCTCCCTGCAGCAGAAGCTGGTGGACTCGCCCGCGCGCGGGCTCGTCTACGAGGCCGCTGGGACCGTCGAGCCCGAGCTGCTCACAGCCGGCGTGGCCACGGTGCGCGAGCTGGGCGAGACCTTCCGCATGCCCGTCGGCGTGGTGGAGGAGGACCCGGCCGAGCTCGATGCCTGGAGCGCGGCCATGCGCGCGGCGGTGACTGCCGTGCTCGCGTAGGGCGGGCCTACGTGATGCCGGCCGTCCGACAGGCACGCGCGCCCGGGGCTGCTAGAACTCATCCCCTTAATCCCATCGCCCTTTAACTGATTACTCCGCACGCTTTGGAGGTGCCCTGACCGTGGCCGAATACGCCAAGGACGTCCTGGTCGAGACCCAGTGGGTCGAGGACCATCTCGACGACGAGTCGATCCGCATCGTCGAAGTCGACGAGAATCCCGGCCTCTACGACGAGGCCCATCTCCCCGGCGCCATCGGCTTTGACTGGAAGAAGGACCTCCAGGACCAGGTCAGGCGCGACTTCCTCGGCCCCCGGGAGTTCGGCGAGCTGCTCGGCTCGCGCGGCATCTCCAACGACCACACGATCGTGCTCTATGGCGACCGCAACAACTGGTTCGCCGCCTACACCTACTGGTACCTCAAGTACTACGGCCACGATGACGTGAAGCTCGTCAACGGGCCCCGAGAGAAGTGGATCAGCGAAGGCCGCCCGACCAGCACGGACGTGCCGAGCTACGGGGCGCAGACCTTCGAGGCCGGGGAAGGAGACGACGCGATCCGGGCCAAGCGCGACGAGGTCGGCGACGCCCTCGACGCTGCCACCCGGTTGGTCGACGTGCGCTCTCCGCAGGAGTTCTCGGGGGAGCTCATCGCGATGGCCGGCTACGAGCAGGAGGGCGCTCAGCGCTCGGGCCACATCCCCGGGGCGGCGTCGGTGCCCTGGGCCCAAGCGGTGCAGGAGGACGGGACGTTCAAGTCCGCCGACGAGCTGCGCGAGCTCTACGAGGGCAAAGGGGTCCTCACCGGCGATACGGACGTGATCGCCTACTGCCGCATCGGCGAGCGCTCGGCCCACACGTGGTTCGTCCTCCACGAGCTGCTGGGGCACGGAGACGTCAAGAACTACGACGGCTCGTGGACCGAGTGGGGCAACCTCGTGGACGTGCCCATCGAAAAGGACGTGTAGCGAGCCCCGCCGCACCGGGTAGGCCTGCTTCTGCGTGGGCGAGCCCGAATACCGCGACGGGGCCTGGATCCACCGCCAACTTGACGGCACCGAGCTCCGCTGGAACGAGGCTCAGGGCCGCTGGGAGGTGCTCGCCGGGCCCGAGGCTCCCGGCCCGCGACCCCTCCGGAGGGGCCCGTGGATTTCCACCCGGGGGGACGCGCCCGGGCCACGCGGATCCTGCTGTTCGCGCTCGCCGGGATGTCAGCCCTGGCCGCTGTCTCGGACGCGCTCGCGATTGAGGTGCTGGGTCGACTGAAGGCGGGGGAGGACGTCCCCGATGCGCAGCTGGCCTTCAACGACGCCCATCAGGCAGTAGTCGGGGGGATCCAGGCAATCGTCGGGCTGGCGTTGATCGTGGTGTTTCTGATGTGGTTCTTTCGCGCCTACCGCAACCTCCCACGCCTCGGGGTGAGGACGCTGCGCCACAAGCCGGGATGGGCCGTGGGCGGCTGGCTCGTTCCGATCCTCAACCTCTGGCGGCCCAAGGAGATCGCCAACGACATCTGGCGAGGAAGCGATCCCCACCTCCCGGCGCAGGCGGGCAGGGCGTGGCAGAACCGATCCCCAGGGCCCTGCTTGGCTGGTGGTGGGGCGGTTTCCTGATCAGCTCGATACTCGACAATGCGGCCTTTCGGATCTCTCTGCGGGCGAGACCGTGCCACAGCTCTACGACAGCGCCATCGTCTTGCTGGTCTCCAACCTCTTCGCAATCTCCGTGGCGCTGTTGCCCGCGCATGTCGTCAAGAAGCTCAACGACCGTCAGGAAGAGCGGGCGGCCCGCCTACAGGACGGGGCTCAGGCGCTCCAATAGCGATTCGACGATCCGCGCGGTGGCGCCCCAGACGAAATGGCCGTCCACCGTGTAGGTCGGCGTCTTGATCGGGACACCGCGGCGCAGCAGACGCCGGTTCTCATACCCTCTGACCAACTCGGGCAGCGAGAGCTCGAGCACCTCGGCCACCTCGGTCTTCTGGGGGCGCCAGCTGCGACCGGCGGGGATCGCGCCCACGAACGGATGCACGCGGTACCCGGTCACGAACGTGCCGACGGGTGGCAGCGCGCCCACCATGTCGACGACCTCCGGCGGCAGGCCGATCTCCTCGTCGGCCTCGCGCAGCGCGGTCTCGCGAAGGTCCCTGTCCGGCGCCTCGGGGCAGCCGCCGGGGAAGGAGATCTCGCCGGCATGGCGGCGCATGTCATCTCGACGCTGGGTGAACACGGCGTGCAGCTGGCCGCCGGCGGTGTACAGCGGCACGAGCACCGCCGCCTCCCTGCGGCCCGGGGCATCCATCCTGGCTGCCTCCTGCGGGGTGAGCAGGAGGGGGCGGAGGTCGGCGGGCCGAGGCATCGGGCCTATTCTCGTCAAACGTGGCTGAGGCGCTTCTCATCGTCGACTTCCAAAACGACTTCACCCCGGGCGGAGCGCTGGAGGTGCCCGACGGCCACGCCATCGCCGGACGGCTCAACGAGCTGGCCGGCGACCCACGCTTCGGGCTGGTGGTCGCCACCCGCGATTGGCACCCCCCAAACCACGGCTCGTTCGAGGAACGGGGCGGCACCTGGCCGGTCCACTGCGTACAGGGCACCCAGGGTGCCGAGCTGCACCCCGACCTCGACCGCTCGCGGCTCGACCTGGTGATCGACAAGGGCCAGGACCCCGCGACGGAGGGCTACTCGGCCTTCGAAGCCACCGGCCTGGAGGAGCTGCTGCGCGAGCGCGGCGTGGACCGCCTGACGGTGGCGGGGCTGGCCACCGACGTCTGTGTGCTGAACACCGCGCGCGACGCCCTCGAGCTGGGGTTCCAGGTAGAGGTGGACCTCGAGGGCACGCGCGGGGTCGACCTGCAGGAGGGCGACTCCCGGCGAGCGCTCGAGGAGCTCAGGGGTCGCGGCGCGAAGGTCGGGTGAAGACAGCCGGCTAAGTCAGCTCGACCCGCTCCTCGAACACGACCTCGCCCTCGAGCGTGCGGTGGACCGGGCACTTGTTGACGATCGTCATCAGCCGCTCACGCTGATCTTCGGGAAGCTCCTTGGGCAGCTTGACGACGAGCTCGAAGCGTGTGGGGGAGCCGCGCTGAGCGGGCTCGTAGTCGACCTCCACGACGACGTCCCCGATGTCCCAGCCCTTGCGCTCGGCGTACATCTCCATGGTGATGGCGCTGCACGAGGCGAGGCTGGCGGCCATCAGCTCCTGCGGGTTGGGGCCCGTGTCGGCGCCACCCTGGTCGCGGGGCTCGTCGGACTTGAGGCGGTGCTGGCGCATCTCCAGCTCATGCTCGAGCTTGCCGTCGCGGCGGCGAGCGGTTGCTTTCATCGGGATCCTTCCCTTCCCCCGAACAGCTCAGGCTCGGGCTCGTCGGCGAAGCGCGCCATCGCGAACAGGGTGTCCGAGGCGCGGTTGAGGAAGCGCAGCACGGCGTCGTCGGCCAGCTCGAGGGTCGAAACTCGGCGTTCGGCGCGGCGTAGGCTGGTGCGGGCCACGTCCAGGCGAGCGGAGAGCTCGGTGCCACCGGGAATGACGAACTTGGGAGGGAGGTCGACGCGGTTCATGTAGCGGTCGATCACCTCTTCGAGGCGGTCGACCATCTCGCCCGTGACGTGCGAGACCCCGTCCTCGAGGCGGTCGGCGGACTCAGGGGCGGTCGCCAGCTCGGCCCCGGCCACGAACAGCTCCTCCTGGAGGCGCAGGATGTCTCGGTAGAGCTCGGAGTCCTTCTCGGCCGCGGCACGGCAGAGCCCGAGGGCCGATGCCGCCTCGTCGACCGAGCCGTAGGCCTCGGGGCGAGGGTCGGCCTTGCCCACGCGGCCGCCGTACCAGAGGCCGGTGGTCCCGTCGTCGCCCTTGCGCGTGTAGATCTTCACTCTTCGAGGAGGTTGAACACCAGGCCGGTCGGCACCTTGGGAAAGAAGAACGTGGACTTCGGCGGCATCGACTCGCCCTCGGCCGCGACAGCCTGAACCTGCTCGACCGGAGTGGGGCGCATGAAGAAGGCGGCGTCCACAGCGCCCGACTCCACCGAGGCGCGGGCCTCGTCGAGGCTCTTGGAGTAGCCGAGCCCGCGGAAGTGGGCGATGTCGTCCTCGCTCATGCCCAGCGCACCCTCGAGCACCAGGGCCTCGAGCACCGCCGTGTCGAGGCCGCGGTACGCGTCGGGCTTGTCGGGGAGGGCGCCTTCCACGGCGGCCGGGTCCTTCAGCGTGACCCGGTAGGGCTGGCGGTGAAAGGAGTCCATGTAGCCAAAGGACACCGGGCCGCCGGGGGCAGGCGTCGGGTCCTCGACCTGCTCGACCTCGAAGTGGGTGGTGAGCACCTCGCGGATGGCCTGCTGCTTGGCCGTGTCGTCTTTGAGGGCGGTGAGCAGGCGGTGGGTGGGAAGGACCGCCAGCCCAGGGTCGGCCAGCGAGCACAGCAGCATCAGCACGTAGCGGTGCGGCCCCTCCCCGCCCACCTCGTCGGCGTAGGTCCGCGCCGTCTCGTAGCGGTGGTGTCCGTCGGCGATCAGCAGCTCGGCGGTGCCCAGTGCGTCGGCGAGCGCGGCTATCGCCGACGGATCGGCGATGCGCCAGAGGGTGTTGTCGGTCCCCTCGTCGTCCCTTGCCTCGGCCCAGGGCTCGCCGGCGGCCAGGCCCTCGACGATCGCCTGGCTGGCGCCCTCGGGGTCGGCGAACAGGCTGAAGACGGGGGACAGGTTGGCCCGAGTCGCGCGGGTCAAACGCAGGCGGTCCTCCTTGGGGCCCGGGTGGGTGCGTTCGTGGGGGCGGATGCGCCCGGGGCCGTAGTCCTCCACGCGCACGCGCGCGAAGACCCCGCGCCGGGTGCGCAGATCGCCGTCCGGGGTCCTGAACGACTGCTCGAGCGCCCAGACCGCCGGCTCACGCTCCTGCACGAGCACGCCCTGCCGGCGCCAGTGCTCGAAGGTCTCCTCGGCGTGCTGGTAGGGATCGCCGCCGTCGGCCTCGGGCAGGTCGATCTCCACCACGTTGAAGGGGCTGCGAGCCGCAAGCTCCTTGCGAAAAGGCGGGTCGATGACGTCGTAGGGCGGGGCCAGCACCGCTTCGAGCGACCCCACTGCGGCGGGGTCGTAACGGACGGTGTGGAGGGGCTCTATCCGTGCCACGGCGGGGCCACCTTACAGCGGGGCCACCGGCCACCCGTGCAGGGGTCGGGCCCTCACGGTCGGGACAACCTGTCTGCGGAGCGACTCGAGCCTTGGATGAACTGCTTCGCGAGACTTAGACTGGAGGCACGGGGCGTAGCTCAGCCTGGTCAGAGCGCCCGCTTTGGGGGCGGGAGGTTTCGCTGGTTCGAATCCAGCCGCCCCGACTTTCACGTGAGCTTCGCCGATCTCCGCGACCGCGCCGGGCCCGAGCTCGCGCGGCTGATCCTTCAGCTGCCGGATGGTGTTCTCCGCACCCTGGCCCCCAGCCCGCCGCTCGTGGCCGCGGGCCTCGATCCCCAGGCCTGGGCCCTGGCCAGGCTGAGCGATGTCGCGGCGCCCGCCGAGGCGCCGTCGGACCTCGAGTCGCGGCGGCTGAACGAGATCCGGTGTGCGGTCATGGGCCGGCGTCCGGAGACTCCGGTGGCCTCCCAGGACCTCACGGCCGGGGGAGTGCCGTCCCGGCTGTACGTACCTCAGGCGGCCGCAGCCTCGGGTCCCCTGCTCGTCTTCTTTCACGGCGGCGGCTGGGTCCAGGGGTCGGTGCAGAGCCACGACGCGGCCTGTCGCACCGTGGCCGATCGCGCGGGGGTGCGTGTGCTCTCGGTCGACTACCGGCTCGCCCCCGAGCACGTCTTTCCGGCCGCCTTCGACGACTGCCTGGCCGCCTACCTGCAGGTGGCCGAGCAGCCGGAGGGTTTCGGCGCTCGGGCCGGCGAGATCGCCGTGGGCGGCGACAGCGCCGGCGGGAACCTCGCGGCCGCCGTGGCGCTGCACGCGCGCGACGCGGGGCTGCCCGTGCCCGCCCTTCAGTGGCTGCTCTATCCGGTTTGCGACGTCCCGGACCACCACGAGAGCTACCGCACCTACGCCGAGGGCTTCTACCTCGGCGCCGAGCGCATGCGCTACCTGTTCGAGCGCTACGTGCCCAATCCCACCGAGCGCGAGGATCTGAGGGTCTCGCCCTTGCGCGCCGGCGATCTGAGCGGCCTGCCCGGGGCGTTCGTGGCCATCAGCCTGGCCGACCCTCTGCGCGACGAGGGCGAGGCCTACGCCCGCCGCCTGGAACAGGCCGGCGTGGCGGTCGAGCTGCGGCTCGAGCCGCTGCTCCACGGCTTCCTCAACACGACCGCATTGTCGAGCGGGCGGGCAGGTGCGCTGCGCGCCGCCGACGGGCTGCGGCGCGGCCTTGCGAGGGCGGCGGAACGGGGTTAGGTTTGCCCTGCCCGGATGCCGGTGGGGCACATCTGGCGCTGGCAGGTCGACGGGGTCACGCGCCTGCAGGTCCTCACCGACACCCACCAGGCCGCGCAGCTGCTCGGCGTCGGATAGCTCAGCGGTGCACCGCGGCCAGCAGCGTCGCGTACGAGCGGATCAACAGCGCGCGCCCGCTCGCGAGGAGGGGATCCGCGGGATCGCGGCCGGCGGCCTCCCAACGGTCCGAGACGTCCATGGCATCGGCCCGGAGGGCGGCGGCGCGCCGCACGTCCTCGGGCTCGGCCTCGTAGCAGTAGGAATAGAGATCGCACACCGCGCCGACCAGCTCCTCCTTGGTGGGGCCCCTTCCGAACTGGTGCTCGCGGTGCACCCGCCACCACTCGACCTCGAGCTCTGCGGCGCGGCCGGGGTCGAGCGTTGAGCCAGACTCCTCGGCGAGGAGCGAGTAGAAGCGGCGCATGAGGCGCCGGGCGCCGTCGGGGTCGTTGCCGTGCTGGGGCGACCACACCTGATTCGCGCGCAGGACGAGCCACGCCCCGAGCAGGGTCCTCGGCCAGCTCATGCCGAAGGCCGCCCGCACCAGGCCGACCGAGGCCACGAGGAAGCCAAGCCACTCGTGGCGATAGTAGGTCTCCCAGGCGCGGGCCTCGCGCGTTCCCACCGTGAGCGGGTCGAACGAGCGAAACCGGCTTGGGGTGGGAGCGGGCTCGGCCAAGTGCCCCCGCCAGGACTCGAACCTGGGACCCGCTGCTTAGAAGGCAGCCGCTCTGTCCACTGAGCTACGGGGGCGCAGCTTGCGAGGGTATGGTGCCCTACGCGCCGCCGGGATATCCTCCGCCTCGCCCATGCCCACCTCGCTCGTCACCGGCGGCGCCGGCTTTCTCGGATCGCACCTCTGCGATCACCTCCTGGCCAAGGGGCACCGGGTGATCTGCGCCGACAACCTCGAGACGGGGTCGCTGAGCAACATCAGCCACATCCGGGGCGGCGACTTCCGCTTCGAGATGTGTGACATCACCCGCCACTACGAGGTGGACGAGCCGATCGACTTCGTCTACCACATGGCCTCGCCCGCGAGCCCGATCGACTACGCGAGGCTGCCGCTGCACACGCTGAGGGTGGGCGCCTACGGGACCCACAACACCCTCGGCCTCGCCAAGAAGAATCGAGCGCGCTTCCTGCTGGCCTCGACCTCCGAGGTCTACGGCGACCCGCTGGTTCACCCCCAGCCCGAGACCTACTGGGGCAACGTCAACCCGATCGGCCCGCGCGGCGTCTACGACGAGGCCAAGCGCTACGCGGAGGCGCTGACCATGGCCTACCTGCGCCAGCAGGGGGTGGACACCTGCATCGCCAGGATCTTCAACACGTACGGCCCGAAAATGCGCCCCCACGACGGCCGAGCGGTGCCCACCTTTCTGCGCCAGGCGGTGGCCGACAAGCCGCTGACCGTCTTCGGCGACGGCTCGCAGACCAGATCCTTTTGCTACGTCGAGGACTTGATCCGGGGCCTGGTCGCCCTGCAGGAGTCCGGTGTCCACGAGCCGGTGAACATCGGCAACCCGGGGGAGATGACGCTGCTCGAGATGGCCGAGCTGGTGGTCGAGGTCACCGGGTCGCGCTCGGAGATCGTCTTCGAGGCCCTCCCCGTCGACGACCCCCAGGTGCGCCAGCCTGACATCGGCCGCGCTCGCGACCTGCTCGGCTGGGAGCCCGAGGTCGAGCTGCGTGAGGGCCTCACCCGCACCGTCAACCATTACACGAGCTCCCTCACCTCGCCCAGCTCGGCCTCGTGAGCTCCCCCGAGGCGAAGAACCTCGAGGCGATCGTCAAGGCGGTCGAGCAGCACGACCGCAACTGCGAGTACCCCGCGCTCGCCGTGGCGATGAACCCCTTCGAGGTCGAGCGCCTCGGCTGGGACACGATAAAGGGCCTCCCGATCCGTCCCGACCCCGAGCTGGGCACAGGCTCCTTTCGCGTGATCTGCAGCGGCGACGAGGACGGCTCGGGGCTCGAGACCGAAGAGGCTGTCGAGGCGGTCTCCGAGCAGGAGTCGCCCCTGCTCGTGCCCGTCGAGCGATAGCGGGGCACGTATAAGCCGGGTGTAGGAGATCCGGGCGGCTCGGGTCGAACGCGGTCACAATCAGCACGTGCGGATCCTGGTGGTCGACGACGATCGCTCGCTGCGCGACGCCCTGCGGCGCGCGCTCACGCTCGGGGGCTACGAGATCGACCTCGCCGAGGCGGGCCAGCAGGGGCTGACGCAGATCGCCGCCGCGAAGCCGGACGCCGTGGTGCTCGACGTGGGGATGCCGGGCATGGGCGGCCTCGAGGTGTGCCGGCGCCTGCGGGCGGCGGGCAATCGCGTCCCGGTGCTGATGCTGACGGCCCGGGAGTCCGTCGAGGATCGCATCGACGGCCTGGACGCCGGGGCCGACGACTACCTGGCCAAGCCCTTCGACGTCGGCGAGCTCAAAGCGCGCCTGCGCGCGCTGCTGCGCCGAGCGGGTGACGGCGAAGCGTCCGAGGAGCTTCGCTTCGAGGAGCTGCGCCTGGACTCCGACCGTCACGGCGTGGTGGTGGAGGGGACGTTTGCCGAGCTGACGCGCACCGAGTACCAGCTGCTCGAGCTGTTGATGCGAAACCCGCGCCGGGTGCTTCCACACGGCGTGATGTACGACCGCGTCTGGGGCTACGACTTCGGTCCCGCGTCGAACGCGCTGCGCGTGTACATCGGCTACCTGCGGCGAAAGCTGGCCGA
>JALZII010000084.1 GCA_030860365.1 Actinomycetota bacterium | reverse complement strand
CAGCAACTCGCCCAGGGGTGAGTCCACGGTCGCGTAGGCCACGTCGACCAGCCCCTCGCGCTCAGCCCGCTCGGCCACACCGACCAGCGTCTCGTGCGGGGGGCCGGTCGGCAGGCTCTGCGCCTTCAGCTCGTGCTCGAGGTCGTCCATAGGTCTGCTCCTTCTCTCAGCCTGGTCAGGCCCTCGTGAACGCTGCGCCGTGCCGCGGGCTCCGAGCAGTGGAGGACACGGGCCAGTTCGGCGTAGGGGGCGTCCAGCACGCAGCGAAGGACTACCGCCGCGCGCTGCTTGTCGGGCAGCAGGCGGACCTGCTCGAAGAGCCAACCCTGGTCAAGAGCAGCGTCATCGACTCCGCGCTCGGGCAGCTCATCGCTCGGCAGCTCACCCCGCGTGCGGGCGCGGTGGACATCGACGGCCTTGCGCTGGGCGATGCGAAACAGCCAGGCCCGCAGGTGGTCGGCGTGGCGAAGGCGGGGGTACGCTCGAAGCGCCGCCAGGCAGGTCTCCTGAAAGCAGTCCTCTGCGTCGGCGGGGCCCACCGACGCCGCCAGGTAGCGATAAACATCGGCCCGATGCTCGTCGAGCACGGCCTGGAAGGGCGGCAGCACGGTCACGTCGCTACAACGTGGCAGCCCCCGGCTTTGTGAGGTGGCTCAGGCCTCGATGAATATCGGCGAGCCGAGCGGGATCGTGTCGATCAGCCAGCGCGCCTGTTCGGGCAGTGCACGCATGCACCCTAGGCTCGCGGGCTTGCCGATCGAGCTCAGGTCGCGGGTGGCGTGCACCGCCAGGCGGTCGCCCCCCGGCCAGTCGGGGGGGAGATCGACCTGATGGCCGCTCAGCGCCAGCACACAGCAGCCGTAGGGCGACGAGGGATTCGTGACCTTCAGCTTGTCGGTGACCGAGAAGCGGCCCTTCGGGGTCGGGTTGCCCGGGGCGCCGACCGCGACCTTGAGCCTGCGCACCGCCCGCCCGTTCCTGCGCACCTCGATGCTCCTGCGCGAGAGGTCGGCGTGCAGTGACCAAGCGGTCGAGGCGAGCTCGGCGTCGTCCGCGCGAAGCCATCCCACCTGTCCGTTCTCGAGCTCGGGGGCCTGCACCGCGAGCCAGTCGCCCTCGCGCCGCAACACTCCGAACACGCGGGGGCTCTCGAACTCGGTCCTCACACCGAGCACGCGGCGTCGACCGCCGCCGGGCCGGCTGAAAAGCACGGGGCGCCCGCGAACCGTCGCGGTCACGTTGCCCGGGGGCATCTTCTCGGACGCGGCCCGCTCAAGCTGCCCGGTACCGGCGGCGGCGGGCACGAAGTGGCGCTCGGAGTCCTCGCCACCGCTTCCCGCGAACTGGGTCAGGGCGCCCACAGCGGCGCCCAGCACAACCAGCACTCCCGCCGCGATGGCCACGGGCGCGAGCCGGCGGCGCCGGGAGAACGTGGGTGCTTCAGCGGAGCCCCTCGGCCGAGAACGGGCAGCGAGGAGCTCCGGCTTGGCGGCGGGCGGCGGGGCGGGGGCGGGCTTGTCCGCGGCCGGCACGCCTTCCGTGGGCCGCGCCCCGGTCTTCGGCCAGTTGCTCGGCTCGAGCAGCGCATTCAGGAGGTCGTCCGGGTCCTCGGCGTCCTCGAGGTCGAGCAGGCCAGACAGGCGCTCGACGGTGGCGGCGCGGCGCCGGGCCACCTCGGGCTCGTCGACCTCGAACCGAGCTGCCAGCGCCTCGTCGGGCACTCCGCGGCACAAGGAGAGCTCGAGCAGCTCGCGATCGCGCGCAGGCAGCTCCTCGAGCGCAGCGACAAGTTGTTCGGTCGAGATCATCGTCCGGGGGAGTCCCTCCCGACCCGGATCGGTGGCGGCACCTGAGCTTAGCGGTGGGGTGGTGTGCCGGTCACGCGCGATTTCGCAGCGGGGCTGTGCAGCGAGAGACCAGGCCGACAGGACGGCGGCAAGTAGGGGAGCGGCTTGGGGGGGCCTAGCTCGAGTCTTTGCCGCCCTCCTCGCCGGTCGAGCCCAGCGGCGAGGGCTTGCGGCCCTCCCCGCGCGCCGAGTGCTCGGCCGGCGTGGGCTCGGCCTCGACGGCCGGCTTCTCGGCAGTGATCGGCGGGGGCTTCGTGGCGGCGCGCTTCTGGGACTTCGGCGAGCGCTGGGTCTTGCGCTGGCGCGAAGGCGTGTCCGTGCGCGAGGGCGCCGGGGTCTTGGGAAGGTGCAGCAGGTTCTCCACCTTGGTCACCTCGGGCACCTCGGCCGCCCGAGCCTCCGCCAGCTTGATCAGCTGCGGCGTGCGGGCCTCTCCCCGAAGCCACACCACGCCGTCGGCCACGTTCACGTCGACCTTCCCCTTGGCGATGCGACGGTCGCGGAACAGCGCGCTCTCGACCTTGCGGGCGACCGTGGGATCGTCGAGGTCCTTGGGCACGGGCGGCGGCGGCGCTGCGGCGCGCTCCCCGCCCCCACCTCCCAGCAAGCCGCCCACGGCCTTCTGCGCGAGCCGGAGAGGGACCTGCACCAGGTGCAACGCGGTGTTCAGCGGGTTCTGGGACATGACCCCCACATGCCCACGGGCGCGGGCGCGAAACCCGCCGCTACGAAGGCCGGGAGCGCATCCTCCCGTCGACGGCCTGCAGCACCGAGGCGCGCTTGCGATGAGTGGCCTCGAAAAGCTGCACGGCGGCCAGCTCGGCGGTCGTAGCGCTGGTCAAACGGTCCTGGACTTCGCGGACGCGCATGCGCGAGTAGCCCTCCCAGGGCTCGTCCACGTGCACCTCGGCGCCGGCCCCGTCCTGGGCCCCCTCCTCGGCGAACTCGGCGACGAGCACGGGCTCCTCGTCGACCTCCTTGACCCGCTGGGAAGGGAAGGGGGGCGGCGGCGCCGGGACGACGGGCGCCGGCGCGGGGGCGGGCGGGGTGGGCCGGGACGCGTCACGGTGGGCCCTGCCTCGAGTGGGATCGGCGACACGGTCCGCTTCCCCGAAGGAGGGCGCCGCGGGTCGCGCAGCGGCGCCGTCAAGCCCCAGGAGTCCCGCCAAGCGCCGGACCGGGGTCTGCAGAAGGGCGACGATGAGCCTGAGCACGAACACTCCGCCACCGGTTCCCGCTCCCCGGCACCGGGAAACAGCCGATTGAGGTCCGGTCCCTGCGGGTAGCCGACGCCCATGGCGAGCTCCACCTCCGATACCCCTTGGACAGAGCGGGCTCCCGGCCCCTTGGCCGGATACTCGGACCAACCGCCCGCTTTGGGCGGCTACGCCTTCATGACGGCCGTCTTCGCCACGGCGTTCGGCGGCGCGCTCGCCGCGGCTCGAGCCAGCGGCCGCGAGCTCCCCGAGCGGGTGCCCCCCCACGACGTGGTGCTGATGGGCGTGGCTACCCACAAGCTCGCGCGGATGATCAGCAAGGACCGGATCACCAGCTTCGCCCGCGCGCCTTTCACCGAGTTCGAACAGCACGCCGGCCACGGCGAGGTCGAGGAGAAGCCCCGCGGTCGAGGCCTGCGCCGCTCGTTCGGAGAGCTGCTCCTGTGTCCCTTCTGCCTGGCTCAGTGGGTGACCGCGGGCTTTGCCGTCGGCCTGGTCTACGCCCCTCGCGCAACCCGGCTCGTGGCCACCGTCTACACCGCGGAAGCGATCGCGGACTTCCTGCAGCTGGCCTACAAGGCAGGAGAAGACAGGGCCTGAGGGCTCGCGGGCCCTCCCAGCGGAGGGGGTGGGATTCGAACCCACGGGACCCCTCGACGGAGCCCTCCGGTTTTCAAGACCGGTGCATTCGACCGCTCTGCCACCCCTCCGGGACCCGCACTCTAGGAGTGCCGCAAGCGCGCCGGCGGCCCCGGCGGGCCGCCCCCAAACGCCCGTCGGCCGGCTGTCCCCGCGTTACGAGGAGGCTGAGGTCAGGCCCACCGGGCACGAGACCCCGGTGCCGCCCAGGCCACAGTAGCCGCCGGGGTTCTTGGCCAGGTACTGCTGGTGGTAGCCCTCGGCGTAGAAGAACTCGCCCGCCGGCTCGATCTCCGTGGTGATCTTCCCCGAATGCCCAGCGGCGCGCAGGGCGTCGGCGAAGGTCGAGCGCGACGCGGACGCTGCCTCGCGCTGGGCCTCGGAGTAGGTGTAGATCCCAGAGCGGTACTGGGTGCCCACGTCGTTGCCCTGGCGCATGCCCTGGGTGGGGTCGTGACCTTCCCAGAAGGTGCGCAGCAGGTCCTCGTAGGAGATCTTCGCCGGGTCGAAGGTCACCAGCACCACCTCGTTGTGGCCGGTCCTGGCCGAGCAGACCTCCTCGTAAGAGGGGTTCGGCGTATAGCCCCCCGCGTAGCCCACCGCGGTTGTGTAGACGCCCTCGAGCTCCCAGAACATCCGCTCGGCGCCCCAGAAGCAGCCCATGCCGAACACCGCGCGCTCGATCCCCTCGGGGAAGGGCGGCGCGAGCGGGGTCCCGAGCACGTAGTGCGAGCCGGACACCGGCATCCTCTCCGGCCTCCCCGCAAGCGCGTCCTCGGGGGCGGGCATCTCAGTCTTCTGCTTTCCGAACAAGAGCATCTACACCAAGGTTAGTCGGCCCGGGTTACCAGGAGCGAACGCCGCCGCGGCCTCCCGCTGCTCTGTAGGGCAGAGGCCGCGCAAGGTCAGGCCAAGCGCGCAGGGGCGCCGTAGCCGCGCAGCACCTCGGGCACGTCGAGCCCGTGGTTCTCCACGATCGCGATGATCGTCCGGCCAGTGACGGCCGTCCCGTTGAGCGTGTGGAGATGGCGGGGGCCGCGACCCTGCGAGGGGCGGTAGCGGGCATCGAGGCGACGCGCCTGGAAGTCGGTGGTGTTCGAGCAGGACGTGAGCTCGCGGAAGCGCCCCTGGCCCGGCAGCCACGCCTCGAGGTCGTACTTCTTGGCTGCCGAGGCGCCGAGGTCGTCCAGCGCGATGTTCACCACCCGGTAGGGGATGTCGAGCGCCTGCAGCAGCGACTCCTCGATCGACAGCAGGCGCTCGTGCTCAGCGGGAGAGTCCTCGGGGCGCACGAAGGCGAACATCTCGACCTTCTCGAACTGATGCACGCGGAAGATCCCGCGCGTGTCCCTGCCCGCGGCTCCGGACTCACGGCGAAAGCACGAGGAGAAGCCCGCGTAGCGCAGCGGCAGTGAGGACTCATCGGCGATCTGGCCCGCGTGCAGCGAAGCCAGGGGGACCTCGGAGGTGCCCACCAGGTAGAGCTCGTCGTCGGGTACGCGATAGATCTGCTGCTCGGTGTCGGGCAGGAAGCCCGTGCCGAACAGTGCCTCCTCGCGCGCGAGCACCGGGGGGACGACGGCCGTGAAACCGTGCGAATCGAGCTCCTCGAGCGCCCAGCGCACCAGGGCCAGCTCCAGGAAGACCAGCGAGCCCTTTAGGTAGGCAAAGCGCGAGCCCGCCACCCGGGCGCCCGCCTCGAGGTCGACGAGGCCGTCGAGCAGCTCCAGGTGGTCGGGACCCGAGGCGCCCGCCTCCCCCACCTCTCGCAGCACCTCGTCCTCGAGGGGTGCGCTCGGGTCGGGCAGGTTGGGCAGCGCGGCGAGTGCGGCGTCCAGGCGCTCGGACACCTCTCGCAGCTCGGTGTCCAGCTGCTTCTCGCGCTCGCCCGAGCTGCGCACCGCGGCGATCGCCTCCGAGGCGTCCTCGCCCGAGCGCTGCAGCTCCCCTATGCGCCTTGACGCGCGGTTGCGCTCGGCGCGCAGCTCCTCGAGCTCGGGCAGCAGGGCCCGCCGGCGGGAGTCGAGCTCGAGCACGGGGTCGAGCCTGTCGGCGTGCCCGCGCCTCGCGAGCGCCTGGCGGGCCGCCCCCGGGTCCTCGCGTATCTGTTTGAGGTCGAGCACCGCCGCGGCCGGCGCTACAGCGACGGGGCGCCGGCCGCGCCCCGATCGCTCGATCCGGTCACTGGCCGCTGCGTTTTCCGCCGCCGGTGTTAGGACTCGGGTTGACTGTCTCCTTGCCCCCCTTGCGGTCGTCGCCGGAGTACTCGGCGACGAACGTCGCGATCGCCTGGGCCTCCTCGCCCACGGCGATGTTGGCCGGCATGATCGCCCCCGAGAAGCCACCGTTGCGGATGGCGTAGAGCACGTCCTCGTGGGTCTCGGTGCGGATGTTGAAGTTGGGGCCGTTGGAGCGCTCGCCGCCGAGCTTCCCTCCCTCGGGCTTGGAGCCGTAGGAGTTCGCCGCCTCGAGGCTGTGGCAGCCGCTGCAGCGGTCCTCGAAGAGCTGGGCGCCCTTGAAGGCCGTCTTCTGGCCCTCGGGCACGGTGACCTCTCCGCGGCAGCCGGCCAGGATCATCAGGAGACCCGCGGCGAGGACGGCGCCGATACGCGGAGTCAGGCGCGGGGGGCGGTGCACGGCGCTGCATAGTATCCGCCGGTCCATGCGGTTCAGCGCCCGCCTGCCGTCTCTCCTCGCAGCCGTGCTCATCACGGGATGCGGAGGCGACGACGACCAGAAGGGGCCCAACGGACCGGTGAAGACCGTGCCGGCCGGGCAGCCGTTGCGCGTGGTGGCCAAGGAGTACAGCTTCACGCCCGCGCGCGTGAGCACGGGCGGCTCTGAGCCCATCCGCTTCGAGCTCGACAACCGGGGCAGCCTCGCCCACAACCTCAAGGTCCTCCGGGGCGACCGCGAGCTGGGTGGCACACCGACCTCCCCGGAGGGGAGGCGCAACGGCTCGGTGAAGCTCGCCCCCGGCAAGTACCGCTTCGTGTGCACCGTCGGCAACCACGAGCAGCTCGGCATGGTCGGTGAGCTCGAGGTGGCGGAGGGCTCCCGGCAGCGGCGGCCCGAGCGGTGAGCGGCTACCGGTTCCTGCGCGCCGGCGACGCGCAGTGGCGTCCATCGAACCAGATGGGCGTGCTGAACAGCGACCTGGCCAAGCAGCTGGGGGCCGAGACCCTCGGGGCCCGCGTGTGGCGCATCGCGCCCGGGCAGGCCAACACGCGCCACCGCCACTGCGGGACCGCCGAGCTCTACCTGCTGCTCGAGGGCCGCGGGCGCCTGCGGGTCGACGGCGAGCTCCTGACGCTGTGGGCGCTCGACGCCGTGCTGGTCGAGCCCAAGACGGTGCGCCAGCCGTTCAACGACACCGATGCCGACCAGCTCTGGCTGGTGGTCGGCGCCCCGCCCGAGCCGGCGAACACGCTGGAGATGACCGAGGAGCAGCTGCGCGCGCTCTACCCCGACGGCCCGGGCGCCATGCCGCCCGAGCTCGACCACCAGCGCTCAGCGTCCGGTCAGCCGCCGCCGGTGACGTAGGCGCGCAGGGCCAGCGTGAGGATCAGCAGGGTGCCCATCGTCATCACGCCCATCTCCGCGAGGGCCACCCGCCGAGCGATGGCGACCTGCTCGGAGCGCTCGAGATCTTCGACGTCGGCGATGCCCTCGAGCTGGCGCAGGGCCACGGTCGCCCGAAACCCCTCGCTGAAGAGGGTGATCAGCAGAGGCGCCACGCCGTAGGCGATGTGCAGGCCGTCCGGCGCTTCGGCGCCGCGCGCCGACAGGATCAGGCCGATGATCACCTGAGCGGCCACCGTGGCCTGCGCGGCCCGCAGCAGGGGCCAGAAGACCAGGTTCGGCCGCTTGCGCAGCCACGACACTCCGCCCCATCCCGCGGCCGCGGCGTTGGCGACCAGGACGGCGATCCCCAGCGCCACGTGCAGGCTCGTCACAAAGAGCCCTTTCGCACTATGTAGCAGCGGCGCACAAAGCGAGATATACCTCTCGCGTGCTCAAGGAGTACGTGCCCGCTCTCGTCTTCCTCTTCCTCGGGGTCACGGTCGGGCTCGTACTGACCCACGTGAACAGCTTTCTCGGGCCCACCAAGCCGAACCGGGCCAAGTCCGAGCCCTACGAGTGCGGCCTGCCGTCGGAGGTCCGCAAGAGCTTTCGGTTCGGGATCAGCTTCTACTTGATCGCGATGCTCTTCATACTCTTCGACATCGAGGTCGTCTTCCTCTACCCGGTGGCGCTGCAGCTCGACGCGTTCGGCGTCTTCGCGCTGGTGGAGACGATCGTCTTCATCGTGCTGCTCTCCGTGGCCTTCGTGTTCGTCTGGCGAAGAGGAGCCCTCGAATGGAAGTAAAGCGCCAGAAGCTCGACTCGATGAAGGTGCGGGGGCAGCGCGCCCAGCAGATGCTGCGCGGCGACCTCGAGGGAGAGGACCTCGAGGCCTATGTCGAGGAGCGCGTGCTGCTCACCAAGTTCGCGGACGCCCAGAACTGGGCCCGCAAGAACGCGATGTGGCCGTTGGGCTTCGGCCTGGCCTGCTGCGCGATCGAGATGATCACCGTGATCGGCTCGCCGCGCAACGACCTCTCGCGCTTCGGCGCCGAGGTCATCCGCTTCACCCCGCGCCAGGCCGACATGCTGATCATCTCCGGTCGGGTGTCGGTGAAGATGGCGCCGATCATCCGCCGGCTCTACGACCAGATGCTCGAGCCCAAGTGGGTGATCTCCATGGGCGCCTGCGCGTCGAGCGCCGGCATGTTCAACAACTATGCGCTGGTGGCCGGCTGCGACAAGTTCCTTCCCGTGGACGTCTACGTGCCCGGCTGCCCGCCCCGGCCCGAGGCGCTGATGTTCGGGATCATCAAGCTCCAGGAGAAGGTCTCCGGAGACGAGAGCCTCGGATGGCGCGAGCGCTACCAAGCGGAGGGCACCGAGGAGGTCGCGTGAGCACGTCCGCTTTGCTGGATGCTCCGCGGGCCATCGCGAGGCCGGAGGCCGAGAGTTGTCATCAATACGCGGGGCCGGATGCCCCGCGGAGGTA
>JALZII010000062.1 GCA_030860365.1 Actinomycetota bacterium | reverse complement strand
GCCGGGAGACCGAGCCCACGCCCAGCAGGCCGGGACCGGTGTGTGCGCTCAGGACGGGACCGATCTCGCTCACGAACAGCGGGTCGCAGCCGAAGATGTCGTGGCAGCGCTCCTGGAGCGCGGCGGCCTGATCGGGGGCCGCGATGTGCTGAACCGCCCACGCGTCCATGCCCGACTCGTGTCGCTGGCGCGCGTAGTCGACCATCCGCTCGAACATGCGCTTGGAGGTGCGCACGCGCTCGATCGGGGTCATCTCGGACTCGACGGTGAGGATGGGCTTGATCTTCAGCGTGGAGCCGATCCACGCGCTCGCCGCCCCGATGCGCCCGCCCCGCTTGAGGAACTCGAGGCTGTCGACCGCGAACCACATCTTGAGCTCGGCGCGGGCCTCGGCCACCTTGCCCTCGACGCCTTCGGCGTCCTCGCCCCGCCTGGCCGAGTGGGCGGCGACCAGCGCGAGGATGCCCAGGGCGCCGGCAGCGGTGGCCGAGTCGATCACCCTGACCCGTTCGCCGCCGGCGACGGCCCGGGCGGCCTGGCGGGCGGAGTCGGCGGTGCCTGACAGCCCTGCGGAGATGTGGATCGAGACCACCTCCCCGCCGCCGGCCAGCAGTGGCTCGTAGACCGCGACGAAGTCCCCCACCGAGGGCTGGGAGGTGGTGGGCAGCGCCTCCGTGCTGCGCAGCTCCTCGAAGAAGGCGGGGAAGTCGGTGATGGAGGACTCCCGCTCGGTGCGCGTGCCCTCGAAGACTATGTAGAGGTCGACCACCTCGATCCCCTCGCGCTCGACGAGCTCGGCGGGCAGGTATGAGGTGCTGTCTGTGACCACGGCGACCGGCATTTGCAGCGCAGCCTAGATGACCTATCCCGCGACCCTGCGGAGACGCCGCTCGCGGAAACGGTCCCTTACCACGAGGAGTACGATCGGCCTCGAGGGAGAAGGATGAACGCCGTTGACAGGCAGCAGGTCGAAGCTCGTCTCGAAGCCCGTCTTCGCGAGCTGGATCGCCCACGTCCTGTGGGCTGCCGGCGCCACTTCGAGGATGCGCACCGCCGGCGGGCGCGGCTCTAGCCGGCTTGGCGAAGACGCTCCTCACCGGAGCCACCGGGTTCATCGGCTCGCACCTGGCCCGCGGCCTCGTCCAGCGCGGTGACGACCTGCGCGTGACCGTGCGTGCGCGGTCTCCGGTCGAAGTGCTGCAGGGCATCGACTGCGAGCAGGTCCGCTGTGACGTCACCGATCGGCGCGCCGTGCGACGCGCGCTGAAGGGCGTGGACCGCGTGTTCCACGCCGCGGGTGTGACCTCCATCCGCCAGGCTGACGCCGAGCGCATGTTCGAGGTCAACGTGGGCGGCGCGAAGACGGTCTTGGGCGAGTGCCTTCGGGCCGACGTGGCCCGGGTGGTGCTCACCTCGAGCGCGGCGGCTCTCGGGCCCGCCCCCCGCGGCGGCACCGCCGACGAAACCCAGCTGTTCACCGCCGGCCACCTCGACATCCCCTACGTGAGCTCCGTTCACGAAGCGGAGGTGGAGGCCATGCGGTTGGCGGCCCGCGGACTGCCGCTGGTGTGCGTGAACCCCACGGCCACCTTCGGGGCGGGCGACATCCACCTGACGTCCACCCGCCTCGTGCGCAACTTCCTCCTGGGACGGCTCCCGATGTACTCCGGCGGTGCGTTCTGCATGGTCGACGTCCGCGACGTCGTCCGGGGCCATCTCCTCGCCGACGAGCTCGGCGGGGTGGCCGAGCGCTACATCCTCGGCGGGCGCAACTTCACCTTCGACCGCTTCTTCGCCGACCTCGGGCGGATCTCCGGGGTGGCGCCGCCGGTCAGGATCCCCGGGCCCCTGGCCACGGTCGGCGCCAGGGCCCTCGCCATCGCCGGACGGTCGCCGTTGCGTCGAAACGAGCTGTCGGCCGCGCGCCACTGGTGGACCTACCGGGCGACGAAGGCAAAGCGCGAGCTGCTCTGGCGCGCCCGCCCCCACGAGGAGACGCTCGAGGACACGGTGGCCTGGCATCTCGAGCGCGAGCACGAGCGCATCGCGCGCACGAGGCACTCCCAGCAGCTGCAGTACCGGCTGGCGGGGGCGGCGCTGGGGACGGCCGACGGCGCCATGAGGGCGGTTGGCCAGGTGCTCGGGCGAAACGCGCCGCCCGGCCCCTGAGACGGCTGCGAGGCAGCGGAGCTAATCTCGGGTGGGATGGCGATCCTCTACCGCTGCAAGGCGCCCACCGACCGCGTATGTCGCTGCGGCGTCGTCGCTCGGCGGCTGCGTCGCTCGGGACTCGAGTTCCAGGAGGTCCGCGTGCCCTTCCTCAAGCGCCAGCGCCCCGAGGTGGAGGAGCTGACCGGCCAGCGCTGGGTGCCCGTGCTGGTGCACGGCGAGCACGTGGTGCACGACTCGCACCGCATAGTCGAGTACCTCGACCACCTCGACTCTGAGCGGAGCGCGCCCGCAGCCGGCGCCCCGGCGAGACGGAGCGCCGCCTGATGGCCTCGCCCCGTTCGCAGGCGATGGCTCGCGCCGCCCGCCGCGCCTGGCCCATCGTCCTCGCGGCCTACGAGCGCTGGCAGGCGCTCCCCCCCGAGGAGAAGGAGCGCTACAAGCAGCGCGCCCGCGCGGCCGGCGAACGCGGGCGCCGGGTGATCGAGCGCCGGCGCGGCGGCGGGGGCTTTCGCTAGTACATCCGGCCGGATGTACTAGCCCAGCCGGTTCTCCAGCTGCATCGGAGGCGACTTTCGCTCGGGCGTGGTGTCGGCCACGGCGGTCTCGGGCTCGGCCGGCTGCTCGGCGCCCAGCTTCTCGGCCAGCTCTCCCGACTCGTACATCTCGGCCACGATGTCCGCGCCGCCGATCAGCTCGCCGTCCAGGAACAGCTGCGGGATCGTCGGCCAGCCCGAGAGGCCGGAGAGCTCCTCGCGGATCCGGGGGTCGGGAAGAACGTCCAGCGCCGCGTACTTGACGTTGAGCGCGTTCAGCGTTCCGGCCGTGCGGGCCGAGAAGCCGCAGGCGGGCTGTTGAGGTGTGCCCTTCATGAAGAGCATCACCCGGTTCTCGCCTATGGCGTTGTCGATGAAGTCCTTGATCTCCTCGTTGGTCATGCGGCTCCTTTCGGAGGCGTCGAAGTCTTGATGGAAAGCGCGTGTATGGGGCCGCCCACGTCGTCGCCGAAGACGTCGTAGACCAGTCGATGCTGCTCGATGCGGCTGAGGCCCGCAAACCGGTCGGAGACCACCTCCGCGCGGAAGTGGTCGCCGCCGCCCGTGAGGTCCTCCACCTGTGCGGTCGACCCCGGGAGGGCGGTCTCGATTCGTTCCTTGAGCTCGGCTGGGGACGGCATTGCTTTACAAAAGATAGCTCGGCTATAGTCTTTCCAGTGGTAACGCTCACCGACATCGCCGCCGAGAAGGTCCGTTCCTTCATGGACACCGAGACCGCAGAGCCTGACGTCGGCCTTCGAGTCGGCGTTCGCGGCGGTGGCTGCTCGGGGTTCCAGTACGCCCTGGCCCTCGACAACAAGCGCGAGGAGGACCACGTCTTCGACTTCGAGGGCATCCGGCTGATCGTCGACCCGGCGAGCCTGCGCTACGTCGACGGCTCGACCGTCGACTACACCGAGAGCCTCATGGGCGCCGGGTTCGAGGTCAACAACCCGAACGTGGTTGCCTCGTGCGGCTGCGGATCCTCTTTCCGCATCGCAGACGAAGAAGCCTCCTGCGGGTCCTGAGGCTTCGCATTTCTGCGTCCTCGGTCGAGTCGCCTGCTTAGCAGGCTTCCCCTCCCTGCGTCCTTGAACTGCTCGCCTCAGGACCCGCAGCCAGTCCTCTAGCTGGGCTCGTTGTCCAGCGATCGCCAGAGGTAAAGAGAAGCCAGCGAGCGGTGCGGGCGCCACGCTTCGGCCAGCTCGCGCAGCTCGTCGGGCTTCGGCGGCGCCTCCAGGTCGTAGGCCAGCGCCGCGGCGTTGCGGATTCCCAGGTCGCCCACCGGCAGAACGTCGGGGCGGCCCAGGTGGAAGATCAGGAACATGTGGGCCGTCCACTCGCCCAGCCCCTTGACCGCGGTGAGCTGAGCGATCACCTCGTCATCGGGCAGGTCGGCAAGCCGGTCGAGCTCGAGCCGGCCGTCCTGCACGTGCTCGGCCAGGTCGCGCAGGTAGGCGACCTTGCGGCGCGAGAGGCCGACGCCGCGCACCTCGTCGGCGTCGGCCGCCAACAGCTCGGCGGGTGTGGGCGCTCGGTCGCCGAACATCGCTTCCATGCGGCCGTAGATCGAGCGGGCCGCCTTGGTGGACAGCTGCTGGCCGACGATCGCCCGCAGCAGCGCCCCGTAGGCCTCGGTGGGCCGGCGGCCCCGGCGGCGCAGCACCTCGTCCAGCGGGCCGAAGCGGTCGAGCAGGCCGGCCATCACCGGGTCACCGCGCAGGAGGGCGATCGCCTCCGGAGTCGCCTCTACTGGCTGGGTCCGGCTGCCGGCGCTCGGGCGGCGGGGCACCTGCCTCTAGTGGCCCACTAGGCGGCCGTCCGCCGGCCGCGGCCGAAGTGCTCGGCCTCCTGTTCGCCCAGCGGGGTGCTCGGTGGGTCCCCGAACAGCCACTCGCGCGCGATCCGGTGCCAGTTGGCCGTGCACCCGAGCTGGCCGAGCACGCCGAGCGTGAGGCCCTGCATGCGTGCGCTCAGCAGCGACTCGGGAGGCGCCGTGCCCCGGCGCATGAGCTCCCAGTGCTTGGAGCGCGGATCCCCGAAGTCGATGAGGATCTGGCCGGCGGTCTTGGAGTCGAGGGTGAGCTCGCGGTCCTCGAGGTACCAGACCGCCGCGTCGCGGAAGTGGGCCAGCACCGCATCGGGCGAGACCTTCTCGTCCTCCGGGTCGTAGAAGCCCATCGCGGCCATGTGCGCGCGCAGGGCGACGGCGTCGTGCTCCATGGCGAGCCTGATGGCCCTGACCTCGTCTGCCACGCGCCCGGGCGACAGGTGCTTCGTCATGCCGTAGTCGAGAAAGGCCACGCGGCCGTCGGGCATCAGCTGGTAGTTGCCGGGGTGCGGGTCTCCCGAGAAGTGGCCGTGCCGATACAGCGAGCCGAAGAAGAAGCGGAAGACGATCTCGCCGAAGCGGTCGCGCGTGGCGTCGTCCATGGCGCGGACCTCCTCGAAGCCGGCGCCTTCGACCCACTCGCTGACAAGCACCTTCTCCGTCGACAGCGGGGTCACCACGTCGGGGACGTAGATGAAGGGGTGGCCCTTCCACGCGCGGGCGAACGCGCGCTGGCTCTGGGCCTCGTGCTCGTAGTCGAGCTCGTCGCTGAGGCGCTCGCGAAGCTCGCTGGCCATCGCCTTGGCGTCCATTCCGGGGGCGATGCGCTTGGCCACCCGCATGATGATCCCCAGGTTCTGCAGGTCCGCCCGGACGGCCGAGGCCACGCCGGGGTATTGGACCTTTACCGCGACTTCCTGGCCCCCTTCGCCCTCATCGGGATCGGCCAGCCGGGCGCGGTAGACCTGTCCGATCGAGGCGGCCGCCACGGCCTCTTCCTCGAACTCGGAGAAGACCTCGTCGATCGGCTCGTCGAGCTCTGACTCGATCAGCTTCTTCATCTCCTTGAAGGAGACCCGCGGCGCGCCGTCGCGCAGCTCGGCGAGCTTCTCCTGCAGGCGCTCCTGAAACTCGGGCGGCAGCCCCCCCGTGTCGATGAAGGAGGCGATCTGGCCCACCTTCATCGCAGCGCCCTTCATCTGGCCCAGGACGTCGAAGATCTGCTCGGCGGCTTCGATCTGGCGCCGCTCGGCGGCGGCGCGGCGAGCTCTCTCGTCGCGCGTGAGGTTCGCCGCCTTGGTGGCGTACTGGCGGGCGGTCTGGCCTCCTGCGAGGCGGCCCACCTTCGCGGCGCGGCGCACGCGACCGGTTGGGATCTTGGGGCCGTCCTTTGCCATCGCCTCCAAGGGTACGGACGCGAGGAGGTCCCGCGATGTCATCCGACTGTCCGCGGGGGGTAGTTTGCGGGCGTGCAGCACGTGCGATACGACGCGGGCGAAGGGCCCCGCGAGGGCGTCCTGGTCGAGGATCGCGTGCACGAGCGCGAGGGGGACCCGCAGGCCCCGGGAACGTCCGTCGACGATGTGACCCTCCTGCCGCCGGTCGGCGACCCGAGCAAGATCGTCTGCATCGGGCTGAACTACCGCTCGCATGCCGAGGAGCAGGGTGCCGAGCTACCCGAGACGCCCACCTTCTTCGCCAAGTTCCCCAACGCCCTGGTGGGAGACGGCGCGACCGTGAAGCTGCCCACCGACAAGGTCGACTACGAGGCCGAGGTGGCCTTCGTGATCGGCTCGGAGTGCCGCGAGGTCGCCGAGGAGGACGCTCTTGGCCACCTCGCCGGCTACACGCTCCTGAACGACCTCTCGGCTCGCGACCGCCAGTTCGCCACGCCGCAGTGGATTCCCGGCAAGGTCTTCGACGGTGCCGCCCCCTGCGGGCCCGCGCTGGTCACCGCGGACGAGGCCGGCCCGCCCGACCGGATCGAGATCGAGCTGCGACTGAACGGCGAGCTGCGCCAGTCGGCCACCACCGCGGACCTGGTGCACTCGATCCCGGCTCTGGTCGCACACCTCTCGTCGCTGATGACGCTCGTGCCCGGCGACCTGGT
>JALZII010000041.1 GCA_030860365.1 Actinomycetota bacterium | reverse complement strand
CCCTTTGCTGCGATGGCGGCCTTCACCGCGCCAACGTCCACGTCGTCCTCGAAGAAGGCGATCGACAGGCCGTTCCCCGTCTTCGGGTCGACTAGGTGATAGGCATCGAGAACGCCGGGCACGGACTTAGCAGCGTCGATGACCCACTGACGGTCGTCCTGGGGCATCGGACTCCATACGGCGACGCGAGCGAACACGGCACCCTCCCGATCTAGGTCTTCTTTGTGGTCGATGCTGCGGCCTCACGGCAGCCTACGGTGGTTCCTGCCAACGAGCACGAGCGTGGATGGTTACTACGGCCTTCCCCGCCGACCGTATCGGCGACGCAGGCGTCCGCGCCCTCGCCACGAGTGCCGCTTCCGCTTGAAAGCGGTAGCACCGGCCCGTCGCCGCGCGCTATCGCCCCCGGCGCGAAGGTGTGGCTCGGCTGGGACCGGGAGGGCGGGGGTTGTTCAGCCGGCGACGTGTGAGCCCCGCCAGGCGTCCGTGCGCTCGTAGAGCTGTCGGGCGCGAGGTCCTCCGCGCGAGGTCCTCCCCGCCCGGCCGCGTCACCGGTCCCGGTCTCGCCGTCGACCCGAACCTTCGAAAGCCCTCGGCGCCCGATCGAAGACGGGCCCGCGCATCCTCTCGAGCACGGGGGACCTTCCCCTGTAGCCTGTCGGCGAATGTGAGGGCAAGAACGCTATGGCGAAGCTGCGGGCCGCTGCTCGTCTGCCAGGGCAAGGGAGTGGCCGCGCGAGGCGCTGGACGGCTCGGGCGGGGCACATCTGCGGCCGTGGCCACCACAGCCGACAGAACTGGGGAACCTGGACTCGAACCAGGACTGACTGCTCCAGAGGCAGTAGTGCTGCCGATTACACCATTCCCCAATAGAGCTACCCGTATGGGGTAAGCGCGTGCTTCTAGTTGACAGTGTAGAACGTGGTGAGCGTGTCTACGACCCCCCGTCAATCTTGGTTTGTCCGGCGTCGAACACGCTCCGCGCTGCCCGCGCCGCTTGCTGAGTCCGGGCCCTTGGGCTTGTAATTGGCGCGTCGTCGGGCACCGCCTCAAGCCGGCGGTGCGCAGCGTGATCGGACAGATCGCACGTTTCAGGCCGCCGCCTGACCCGCCCAGTCGCCGTACAGCCGCGCGTACGCGCCGCCCGCCACCAGCAGCTCGTCGTGGGTTCCCTGCTCCACGACGCGGCCCTCCTCCAGCACGACGATGCGGCCCGCCGCGCGGATCGTGGACAGCCGGTGGGCGATCACGATCGCCGTGCGGCTCGCCAGCAGCCGGCGCAGCCCGTGCTCGATGCGGGCCTCGGTCGCGACGTCCACGTTCGAGGTGGCCTCGTCGAGGATCAGCACCCTGGGGTCGGCCGCCGCCGCCCGAGCGAAGGCCACCATCTGGCGCTGGCCGGCCGACAGGTGGCCGCCGCGCTCGCCGACATCGGTGGCGTAGCCCTCGGGCAGGCCCTCGATGAATTCGCGGGCGCCCACCGCACGGGCGGCGGCCTCCACCTCCTGATCGGTCGCCTCGGGGTGCCCGAAGGCGATGTTGTCGCGGATCGTCCCCGAGAACAGGAAGCCCTCCTGGGGAACGATGCCCAGCTGGGAGCGAAGGGAGCGCTCGGTGACGTCGCGCAGGTCATGGCCGTCGATCAGCACCCGCCCCTCGCTGGGGTCGTAGAACCGCGCCACGAGCTTGGCCAGCGTCGACTTGCCGGCGCCGGTGGCGCCCACCAGCGCCACGGTCTGGCCCGGCGCCACGTGCAGGTCCACGTCGGTCAGCGCGGGCGCCCCGTCGCCGTAGGCGAAGGTCACGTCCTCGAAGCGGATCTCGCCTCGGACCGAGGGCAGCTCGATCGCGCCCGGGGCGTCGGTCACGTCGGGCTTCTCGTCGAGCAGGCCGAAGATCTTGTCCAGCGCGGCCATGCCCGCCTGGTAGGTCGTGTAGAGCTGGGACAGCTGCTGGATGGGATCGAAGAACGTCTGCAGGTAGAAGACGAACGAGGCCAGCACGCCGATCGTGATCGCGTCGTCGAGCACCTGACCGCCGCCGTAGAGCAGGATCACCCCGGTGGCCACGGCCGAGAGGAGCTCCACCGCGGGGAAGTAGGCGGCGTTGAGGTGGACCGTTCGCATGTTGGCCTCGCGGTTGTCCCCGTTGAGCTCGCCGTAGCGGCCCTTGTGGCGAGGCTCCTGGCCGAACGCGCGCACCACCCGCACGCCCGACAGCGTCTCCTGCAGGTACGCCGTGATCAGCGCGATCTTCTCGCGGGTCAGGCGATAGGCGTTGGCCGAGGTCAGCCGGAAGATGATGGTGGCGACCAGCAGCACAGGGAAGACCGCAAAGGTGACCAGCGCGAGCTGGGCGTCGAGGAAGAGGAGTATCGCCGCCGTGCCGAGGAGTGTCAGCGAGGCCGAGAAGAGCGTCACGATGCCGTCGGTGACGAGCTGGTCGAGGGCCTGGACGTCGTTGGTCAGCCGCGAGATCACCACGCCCGCCCGGTTTCGCGAGTAGAACCCCACCGACAGCCGTTGGAGGTGGGCGAACAGCCGCTCGCGCAGGTCCTGTAGCGCGCGCTGGCCCACCCAGTTGACGAGGTAGGTCTGGGCGTAGCTCGCGCCCCAGTTGACCAGGGCGGCGGCCAGGAAGAGCACCATCAGGACCACCAGCGCCGACGTGCTGGCCCGGCGGATCCCATCGTCGATGGCGCGGCCGGCGAGGTAGGGGGGAGCGAGGCTGGCGGCGGTTGCCAGCGTCAGCGCCACGAACATCAGCACCACGCGTCCGCGGTAGGGGCGCAGCAGCGCGAGCAGCTGGCCGAGCTTGCGCAGTCGAGGAGCGCGGTCCGAGGGTTGTTCGGGCGAGCGCCGCAGGCTCGGTATCGGCGTGGGCTCCCCCCTCACAGGCCCGCCACCCCGGCCTCCTCGGGGTCGCGGTCGTCCGCGATCCGCTGCGTGCCCTCGGCGATCTCCCGGTACAGCGGCGAGGCCTCGAGCAGCTCCTCGTGCGTCCCTCGGGCGGCGATCCGCCCCTCCTCTAGCACCACGATCTCGTCGGCCAGCGAGATGGTGGACCGGCGATGGGCTATCACGAAGGTGGTCCGGCCCTCCATGACCTCTCCGAGCGCCTCCTTGATCTGTCCCTCGGTGGTGGCGTCCACGCTCGAGGTGGCGTCGTCGAGGATCAGGATGCGCGGCTGGGCCAGCAGCGCGCGGGCGATCGCCACGCGCTGGCGCTGGCCACCCGAGAGCGTAAGCCCGCGCTCGCCCACCAGCGTCTCGAGCCCGTCGGGCAGCTCCGCGATCAGGCCGGAGAGCCCGGCGCGAGCGGCGGCCTCACGCACCTCGTCCTCGCTCGCCTCCGAGCGGGCGTAAGCGATGTTCTCGCCCAAGGTGGCCGAGAACAGGAAGGCGTCGTCGGACACCAGCGCGACGGCGCGCCGCAGCGACTCGAACTCCACCTCGCGAACGTCGACGCCGTCGACCAGCACAGAGCCCGAGTCCACGTCGTAGAGCCGGGGGACGAGCATGACCAGGGTCGTCTTCCCCGAGCCGGTGGCGCCCACCAGCGCGACCGTCCGGCCGGCCTCTACGTCGAGGTCCACGTCGCGCAGCACGGGCCCGCCGCCGTCATAGCCGAAGCTCACCCCCCGCAGCTCGATCCGCCCACCGCCCTCGGGCAGAGGCGGGGCGCCGGCGGGGACTGTCAACTTGGGCTCGCGATCGAGGAGCTCGAACACGCGCGCCCCCGAGGCCACCGCCCGCTGGGCCGAGCCGAGCATGGTGCCGAGGGTGCGCATGGGCGAGGTGAGCATCACCACGTAGCCGAAGAAGGCCACGAAGTCGCCCACGGAGATCGCTCCGGAGATGACCTGCCGGCCACCCACCAGCACCAGCGCGGCCAGGCCCAGCTGAGGCAGGAAGCCGAGGAAGGGGTTGTAGAAGGCACGCAAGCGGGTGGAGACCATCGACTGGTCGAAGACCCGCTTCACCGCGCCACGAAAGCGCGCCAGCTGGCGCTGCTCCTGGGCGAAGGCCTTGACCACCCTCACCCCGGAGACGTTCTCCTCGGCCTCGGCGGTCAGCTCGGCGATGCGCTGCTGGACCTCCTGCGTGGCCGGGCGGTTGCGCGTGCCGTAGCGCCACGCCACCCAGGGGACGAAGGGCAGGGGGGCAAGAGCGACCAGCGCGAGGACCGGGTTCACGGCCACCATCACCGCCGCCGCTATGAGGATGGTCAGCGCGGCCTGGGCGATGAAGATCAGGCCGTAGCCCAGGAAGAAGCGCACCGCCTGAAGGTCGACCGTGGAGCGCGACATGAGCTGGCCCGTCTGCTGCCCGTCGAAGAAGGAGAGCTCGAGTGACTGCAGGTGCCCGTACATGCGGTTGCGCAGGTCGAACTCCACCCCGAGGGACACCCGCCCGGCCACCAGCCGGCGCACGACGCTGAACACGAGCCGCAGCACGCCTGCGCCGATCAGCGCCCAGACCAGCGGCGTGAGGTCCGCGCCGCCACGGCGGATGTCATCGATCGCGCGGCCTACGAGGAAGGGGATCAGCACCCCCATGCCCATCGCCACCGCGGCCAGCGCGAAGGAGGCGGCCACTCCCGCCCGGTAGGGACCCAGGAACCCGAGCAGTCGCCAGAACGTGCGCATTCCGGGGTTACTTTACTTATTGAAGCGTTGCTGGATCTCAGCCTGACGGAAGTCGAAAATCCGGTCGAGGTCTCGCCTCACGACCACTTTCCGCGCCACCTCGCCCAGCGGCCCGAGCGGAAGCGCGTAGCGCACGACGTCGCGCATGATCGTGCTGTCCTCGTCGGGCTCGAAGAGGTGCGTGTGGTGCCAGAGGCGGTAGGGCCCCTCGAGCTGGCGGTCTACGAAGCTCACCCCGGGATGCCAGGTGTCGATGCGCGTCAGCCACCTCAGCCGCACGCCGTGGAGCTTGAGGCGGTACTCGATCAGGGTGCCCACCTCCATCTCGATGGGCCTGGGGGTGAGAACCTCGAAGCCGAGGAAAGGCGGGGTGATCTCCTCGAGGTTGTGGGCCTCGGCGAAGAAGCCGAACACCTCTTCCGGCGGGCCGGGGAGGCGCTGAGCGCGCTCGAGCACGTGGACCTTCATCTGAGTTAGTACGCGCCAAGGGCGGGTAGGGACCTCCCATGAGAATCATCCACAACATCCTTGACGCCCTGCTCACGCTCGTGACCGCGCCCTTCCGGGCGCTCAAGACGCTCTTCTCGGGCGGGGGCGGCAGGCGTGGAGGCGGCCGGCGGCGCCGCTGAGCCGCCAAGCCGCTTGTCTTCGCTCGGAGTATTAGGAAACCTGGCCCCGTGCCTTCCGTGGCTGTGTACGTCTGCCAGGGCTGCGGCCGTACCGACCATCTCACCCTCGTCGACCGGCAGATTCTGACCACGATGCCCCCCTGCTCGTGCGGGGGCCACATGCAGGTGGCGAGGGTCTTCTATGACCGGCGTTTGAGGAACGAGCCGGTCCTGCACGGACGCCGAGCGAGCGACCCCTGACAGAGGATCCTCGCCGAGAGCCGTCTGGCCGCTTCCCGGGATCTGCGTCGAATAGCTCCGCCTGGATTTGAACCAGGGACCTCACCATTATGAGTGGTGCGACGGAGCAATACCAGCGGGCAAGCCCGGGGTCGTCAGGCCACGATTTTCCCGCAGCGACGGCGTTTTCGGACATCGGCGGTTTTCGGGGTGCACCGGAGTGCCTCACCCTCGTGGACGTCTGGTGGACACCAAGGTCCGCCCCTGACCGATCCGTCCTGGGTGTGCTCCCGTCGAAGTTCCGAGGGCAAGGATTGCGCGACGTCCTATGGCACGGCAGGGGTCTGGCCTGACCACCGTGAGCACCACCCGAGGTGTTGCCGAGCCCGCTCACCGGCCCACTTCGAGCCGCAGGAGAAAGCAGGTCAGGCTCACGGAGCGGGACCTTGCGATAGCGGCCTTCGTCGACCGGGTCGGCTGTGCGCAGCCGCATCACATCGAGAGCCGGTTCGGCATCTCGGAGCGGGTCGCCCAGCGTCGCCTTCGAGCTTTACGTCAGCGC
>JALZII010000002.1 GCA_030860365.1 Actinomycetota bacterium | reverse complement strand
GACCCGAACCTGCTCGCGGGACAGGTGCGCCGCCTGCAGCTGCAGGCGCGGCGGCTGGTGTGGATGAATCCTCGCCCCATGGCGGTCGACCAGCAGCCTCTGGCCATCGGTATGCGCGCCGCGATGCCGTACGTTGACGACTTCGTTCCCGGCCACGACCCGCGCGCCGTGGCGGGCCTGGCGCGGCTGATCAGCGACCTCGGTGGGCAGCGCCCGCAGCGCTCGGCCCAGCGGCCGGAGCGCACGGCAGCGTCCGGCGGCTGACCCGGTCGGGCGCCCTACAACGGCGGGAACATCGCCCGGCTTTGCCACACCCAGCGCATGTCGCCGCGGGGCCGGAGCCGGCCGGTGGCCAGCAGCCGCCGTGGGTCCTTGCGCCCGCCGACGATGTCGACGAGGTCCTCGAAGCGCGTGCGCAGGCTCAGGCGGGGATGCTCCACGCGGCCGGGACGCGCCTCGGTGCTCCCGTTCGAGACGGCGATGTGCCACGGCTCGCCGTCGGTGAGGTCCCATTGGATCACGCCCGGCTCGGCGGCGGCGCCACCGTCGAGCGCAGTGGCGAGCGTCTCGAACAGCAGGCGCACGTCCCCTGGATCGGTCGAGGGCGGCCCGGTCTTCTCGCCGAGGTAGCCGCACTGCAGCAGCCGCTTGGCGCGCCCGGCGCGCTCGCGCGGGTCGCCGAGCACGGGGAAGACGGGTGGGCCGGGCAGGTCGTCGAGCGGCATGCCCGCGGAGCGCAACTTGCTCATGAGCGAGGTGACGCCGGACTCGCCGAGGTCCTCGAACGTCCAGCCGAAGGTCGTGTAGTAGCGCTCGTCCCAGCCCGGCGGGACGATCACTGCCACCGTCCAGGGCAGCACCTCGCGCAGCATCTCCGCGACCGCGTGGGGCACGTCGGGGTTCATCCGGCGCAGGTCGGAGAGGAGCTTGACCCCGAAGCCGATGTGGCGCCGCTCGTCGGCCTCGACGTTCTCCATGCCCGCACGGAACCCCGGAAGCAGGTCGCGCTCGTCGAGGTAGCTCGAGATGAAGTGCTGGCCAGGCTGCGCCAGCGTCGCCTCGATCACGCAGTGATAGAGCGCCACCGCCGCCGCCAGGCGCGGGACCGAGGGGTCGCGGCGCAACTCCTCGCAGGACGTCTCGAGCCGGCCGAAGAGGCGCTCGAAGCCCCAGGTCAGCTGGGGGCGGATCTCCTGAAGGGCGCTCCCCGCGTGCCCGTCGCCGATCTCGGCGACCTCGTGCATGAAGCGGTTGAAGAAGACGGCGTGCCGCGCCTCGTCGGCCTGCTGGGTGGCGAGGAAGTACTTCTGCTCCTCGCGGGGAGCGGCGTCGATATAGGGGGAGAGCCCGTCGACGACCGCGTCCTCGCCCCAGAAGAAGAGCGCGTAGTTCCACAGGGCGGCCTTGCGGTCGAAGTCCGAGAAGTCGGCCTGCCACTGCTCGCGGTCACGCCCGAAGTCGATCTCCGTCGCCCGCCAGTGGCCGTGCTCCCAGCGGCGATAGAGATCCTCATAGCTGATCTTGTCGAGCGGACCCTCAACAGTCGCGGCTGCCGCCATGGTCCACTACTCCCCCCGGCCTGCCCCCAGGTACGACTCCGGCCTTACCGGCTCCACCAGGTGCGCTTGCGCTCCGGCGGAGGGTCTCCCTCGGTTCCGGCGGGAGCCGCCGGCGCGGCGGGGCGAGTGGGTGACGGAATGGTGGAAGCAGGTGGCGGAGGGCCGGGCATGGGCGGCGGAGCGGCGGTGGCGGTCCCCCCGTCCCCCCCCGCCGATCCCGACCGGATGGCGTGGCGGTCGGCGGGCTCGGAGGTCGCGCCGACCGGCTCCCGGCTCTCCTCGAGCCGCTGGACGGCCGCTTCGATGAGCTTGCGCCCGGCGCCGAGGTCCTTGTTGAGGTCGTCGATGATGGCGCCGGCGGGCTGGGACGTGTCGGCGGTGGCTTGGACGGCCCCGAGGATCGTCACGAGCCGGTTCACCACGTGCCTCAGGATCAGAACGATCGCGATCAGGTAGCCGGCGATCGCGGCGACCGCGATGAAGACCGCGAGCAGCAGGACGACGTGGGCTGGGTCCATCTGGGCCTCCTAGCCGATCCGCTCGAGCGCCCTGGCGTACCGCTCGAGGCCGGTGTTGACTTCTCTCACCAGCTCCCGCGTGGTGGCGAGGTCCGACAGCGCCCCCAGGTGCGGGCCGAACTGGGCACCGTGCTCGGTTATGTCGTCGACGTAGGCCTTGATCTCGAGCGCCGGCGTGATCACGCGCCTGAGGATGATGACCACCGCCGGGATGACCACGAACAGGAAGATGATGTTGCCGATCCACATGAGGATCATGACCTGACCCCCCCGCGGCCCATCCGCTCGGCCTTGTCGGCGACGCTCGGAAGCGTCCCGGCGACCTCCTCCAGAGCCCAGTTGACCTGGCCCACGTTGGAGCGGACGGCGCGCAGCTGGCGCTCTACGGCGCGGGCGCCCCAAGTGATCTCCGCGAGCTTGGTTGCGATCGTGCGCAGCTGGCTCGCCACGATCAGGAGGAAGATCGCGAGGATGACCACGAGAGCGACCGCCTCGACGACGGTGATGAGTGTCAGCAGGCCGTCGCTCATCGTTCGTCGGAGAGCAGCTTGTCGTGGCGGATCAGCTCTTCGCGCAGCGCCCGCAGGACCGAGCCGGTGCCCGCCAGCTGGTACAGGCCGGTCGTGTTGTTCGCGAGCCGCTTGGTCACTGTCCAGAGAGTCGTCACGCCCTCTTCAATCTGCTCCACCAAGCGCCTGAGGAGCGTGAGCAGGACGATGACCACCACGATCACCACCAGCCCGATCCCCAGCGCGATCCCCCAGAGCACCTTTTCGTCATCGCTCACAGCAAGTAGGAACATCTCAGCCTCCCAGCAGCCTCCGGGCGGACTCCGCCGCCCTCCAGATGGCCGTCGCCGATACGTTGATCTTCTGAATCTCCCACACCGGGTGCGTGGCGGCGCGGGCCGCCTCCATCCCCTCGATCCCTTCCCGCGCCTGACTTCCGATGCGAGCGGCCAGGGTGAGAATCATCGCGACGAGAACGACCACGACGGCGACGATCGTGAAGCCGATGCCCAGCCCCACGTACCACCCCACGTACTCCGTCGAGCGGGTCACTTGCTCTTGTTGCGCCAGCAGCATCGCCATCGGACCTCTCCTCTTTCCCGCTCTCCCGGCGCGGGCAATCTACCATGCTGCGGGCTGCTGTGGGCCACCGACATATAGCTGGCGCGATGTGCCACGATTGCGAGTCGCAGCTGTCGCACCCGAGCGAAGGGAAGTCACCAGATGACCGAATCTCCAGGCGACAAGCCAGACAACGAGGAGAAGCAGTGGCAGGCGGAGGAGCCCGCGGAGGACAAGACTGCCGAGGATTCGGAGGCTGGCCCAAGCGGGGCGTCCGGCGAGGAGCCCGGCGTGGGCGGCTATGACGGCCTGGACCCGAAGACCGACATGCCCCGTGTCCCCACCGTGCCCGAGACCCAGGACCAGCCCGCGACCCACGACGCTGCGCCCGACCCCGATCCATCGCCACCGAACGCGAGCGAGTAGTTGACAAGCCCACTCGCGCCAAGGTTGAGGATGCCGGTCTGCGCAGTCGGTATGATCGGTCTCGAATGAAGCTGGCAATTGCAGGCAAGGGCGGCTCGGGCAAGACCTCGATATCGGGGACGATGGCCCGCGTGCTCGGGCGCAACGGGCACCGCGTGCTGGCCATCGACGGCGACTCCAACCCGAACCTGGCCCTCACGCTGGGGATCCCCGCCGAGCGGATCAACGACGTGCCCACCCTTCCGCGCGACCTCCTGCGCCGCGGCGCCGACGGGCCCGAGCTGACCAAGACGTTCGAGGAGGTGCGCTCCTCTCACTCGCTGGAGGGCCCCGACAACACCACGCTCCTCGTCATGGCGCACCCCGCCCCCGAAGAGGCGGGCACGGGCTGTCTGTGCAGCATGCACGCCACGGTGCGCACCCTGATCGGCGCTTCGGGTGACGAGGCCCAGGACGTGACGATCCTCGACACCGAGGCCTCACCCGAGCACCTCACCCGTGGCACGACCCTCTACACCGAGCTGATGCTCACCGTGGTCGAGCCCTACTTCAAGTCGCTGGAGACCGGCCGGCGGATGGCCGGCCTCGCCGGCGACCTGGGGATCGACCGCATCGTCCTCGTCGCCAACAAGGTTCGCGACGAGCGCGAGCTGGAAGCCGTTACCGAGTTCGCCGACAAGCACGAGCTCGAGGTGGCGGGCGTGATTCCCTTCGACGACCGCATGCGGGTGGCCGAGCAGGCCGGACGCGCTCCGCTCGACCTCGGGGACGGGTCCCCGGCGGTGGACGCGATCGAGGAGCTGGCCATGAGGCTCGTGACCGAGGCCAACGGCAACAGGGCGTCGGGCAACGGGGCCGCGGCGGGCAACGGAGCGGCGCGTTGAGCGAGCTGGACGTACTGCGCGTTCGCGACGAGCTGCTCCAGGCGATGTACTGGATGCGCGGTGAAGGGCTCGCCGAGGCGCCCACCGTGCAGGAGCTCTCGACCTTCCTCGCCGTGCCCGCCGACACGCTCGCGGTCTACGTGGAGCGGTTCGTGGCCGACGGCGATCTTGCCGTCGCCGGCGCGGGCTACAGCCTCACGGCCGCCGGTGCCGAGGCCGGCAAGCGCAGCTTCGCCGACGAGTTCGCCGATCTCACCAAGCCCGGGCACGGCGAGTGCGACGACGACTGCTGGTGCCACGACTCGCCCGAGGCGGCTGCCGACTGCATCGAGGGTCGGGCAACCGCCCATGCCCATAACTGAGGCCGCCTTGACTGTCGAGTCCATCGCCTCGGCCCTGCCGAAGAACTTCCTGCGACCGTGCCTGCTGCTGTTGCTGCGCGAGCAGCCGGCCCACGGGTACGAGCTGCTCGAGCGCCTGCAGGCGTTGGGCTTCAGGTCTTCTGACCCCGGTGGCCTCTACCGGGGATTGCGCAAGCTCGAAGACG
>JALZII010000001.1 GCA_030860365.1 Actinomycetota bacterium | reverse complement strand
GCCCGAGCTCGACCTGCTCACGAAGCAACGAGAAGGCGGCCGCCGAGTCGAAGCGGTCGGCCCTCGCGGCGCGCTCCTCGGGCTCGTCGGAGGTGAAGGGAATGTTCCCCGTTGCCGCGAGCACGGCGAAGGCTGCCCCCAGCAGGACCTGTGCGGCCAAGATCACGTAGAGGCCACGCACGCGAGGTAGTCTGGCCGACAGAGTGAGCAAGCAGGGTCACAAGGACCGCCTCAGTGCGGTCGACGCCTCCTTCCTCGCCCAGGAGCGCCAGGCTTCGCACATGCACGTCGGGGGGCTCGTGATCTTCGAGGGCCCGCCTCCATCGCGCGAGGACTTCGTCGAGCACATCGAGTCCCGGCTCGGGCTGGTTCCGCGCTACCGCCAGAAGCTCGCGTTTCCGCGCTTCGAGATGGGACGGCCCTTCTGGGTCGACGATCCCCAGTTCAACATCGACTACCACGTCCGCCACAGCGCCCTGCCGGGGCCCGGCTCGCTCGACCAGCTGCGCGGGCTGGTGGGACGGATCTTCTCCCAGCGCCTCGACCGCTCCAAGCCGCTGTGGGAGCTGTGGCTCGTCCAAGGCCTGGAGTCGGGCAAGTTCGCCCTGATCTCGAAGACCCACCACGCCCTGGTGGACGGCGTCTCGGGGGTCGACCTCTCGGCGGTGCTCTTCGACCTGGGCCCGGTGCCCCAGGAGATCGCCGGCGCCGACGACCGGTGGGTTCCCGCACCCGAGCCCTCCGACGCCGAGCTGGTGGCCGAGGGGGTCAAGGGGCTGCTTCGCCGACCCACCGAGCTGGCGCGACAGGCAGTCGGCGCGCTCTCGCACCCGGGCCGTACGGTTGGGGAGGTCCGCGAGGCCGGCGAGGCCGTCGGCGAGATCGTCTGGGCGGGCCTGAACCCCGCGCCCGAGGTCCCGCTGAATCAACGGATCGGCCAGCATCGCCGCCTGTGGTGGGTGCAGTCCGAGCTCGACGAGCTCAAGGACATCAAGAACTCGCTGGGAGGGACCGTCAACGACGTCGTGCTGGCGGTGGTCGCAGGGGCGTTGGGACGCTGGCTGCGCGAGCGCGGGCTGCGCACCGAAGGGCTCGAGCTCCGGGCGCTGGTGCCGGTGTCGATCCGCAGCGAAGACGAGCACGGCCAGCTCGGCAACCGCATCGCAGCCATGCGCGGGCCCCTGCCGGTATACGCCGAGGAGCCCGTCGAGCGGTTGAGGATCGTGCGCGCCGGGATGGAGGGCCTCAAGGAGTCAAAGCAGGCACTGGGCGCCGAGGTGATCGCCGGCCTCCAGGACTTCGCTCCGCCGACCCTGCTCGCCCAGGCGTCACGCGTGAACTTCTCCACGCGGCTCTTCAACCTGATCGTGACCAACGTCCCCGGGCCGCAGTTCCCGCTGTACCTGCTCGGCCGCGAGATGGAGGAGATCGTGCCGGTGGCCTTCCTTCCCGAAGACCATGCCCTCGCCATCGCGATCATCAGCTACAACGGCAAGCTCGACTTCGGCCTGCTGGCCGACTACGACGCGTTGCCCGACGTCGAGGCCATCGGGCACCACCTCGAGGCTTCGCTGGCCGAGCTGCTCGACGCGGCCGGCGCCGCCGGCGAGAAGCCGCGGCGTCGAGCCAAGACGCGGTCGAGGTCCTAGCGGACGACGACGCGGGCGTCCGCCCGTCGTGGCTTGGGCTCGAGGTTGCCGGCGCGGTCGCGGTCGCGGGTGTAGAAGCGGTAGGTCCCGCGCCTGAGCTTGACCACGGTCGTCCGGCGGCGGGTGGCGCGGCGGATGCGGCGGTAGCGCCCGCGCCCGCGCTTGACGAACACGTCGTAGGAGCGCACGCCCGACGCGATCAGCCCGGGCCGGCCCACGGGGTCCTTCCCGCGCCAGCGCAGGCGGATCCGGGCCCGACCCGAGCGACCCCTGAGGCGGGCTCTCCGGGTGGCTCGCAGGCGCGACTCCGGCGCTCGGCGATCCACGCGACGCGCCACGTCCACCGCCCGGCCGGCATCGATGATCCCGAAGCCCAGCGAGGGATTCCAGGATCCGCGACCACGGGCGGTGGCCTTGATGATGCGCAGCTTCTCGCGCACCGTGAGAACCGGGTTGAGGTGGCCGATCAGCGCGGCCAGGGCGGTGACCTGGGGCGCCGCCATCGAGGTCCCCTCCAGGCGCGCGTAGCGGGGGTCTCCGCCCAGGCTGGCGCGACAGCCGCAGTTAAAGAATCCCTCGGTGCGCTCCGTGCCGTTGCCCGGATAGGTCGAGATCAGGCCCGGGGACCCCCCGTAGGGCGGGATCCCGTCGTAGAAGCCGTAGGCCGCGAGGGAGATCTGCGCGCCGTTGCCGGTGGCTGCGTTGCGGTCGCTGAAGTCGGCGGCGGTGACCACCAGGCCGCGGCCGGCGTCGATGTTCGGCGCGTCGTTCGGCTGGAGCTCGGAGGCGGGGGCCCCCTGATTGGCCACCTGGTTGTTGGAGGCCGAGGCCACGAGCACCACGTTGCGCTGCACGGCGTAGTCGATGGCCTGGCTGAGGACGGCGGTGCCCGGCCCGCCGCCGAAGCTCATGTTGATCGCCCTGGCTCCCCGATCGACAGCGATGCGGATGCCATCGGCGATGTCCTCGTCGCGCAGCAGGGGCGCCTTTACCAGGACGATCCGGCAGCCCCACCCCGCGCCGGCCACGCCGCGGCCCTCGTCGGTGTTCGCACACGCCAGGCCGCTCACGTGCGTGCCGTGGCCGTCCTGGTCGGTGAACGCGCCCGCGCCCGTCCCCAGCTCGACAGCGGACGCCACCTTGCCGCGCAGCTCAGGATGGGCGCCGTCTATGCCCGAGTCGATCACGCCCACCAATGCGCCCGAGCCCGTGGTCACGTCCCAGAGGGACGGAAAGCTCTGCCGGCGCAGCCACCACTGCGGCACCGTCCCGGCGGGAGCTCCCGGCTCCTGGCCGCCCAGTGCCGGGTCGTTGGGGGTACGCCGGAACTCGCGGCGGTACTCGACCGAGACGCTCTTGACCGCCGGGTCGCGGCGGAGGTCGGCGATCGCCTGGGCGGAGCCCTTGACCGTGGCCACCCCGAGCTCGGGCACGCCGTCGCCGGCGCGCCTGGCGCCCGAGTCCCTGAGCACCTCGCCGAGCAGCGAGCCCGGGCGTGCGGTGCTCTTTCGCTCGAAGCTGACCAGATAGCGGCCGGTTCGCTCGACCTTCGCGCTCGCCGCCGGCGACAGCACGGCGATGAGCACCAAGGCGAGCAGGATGGGTCGGGCGACGTGCGGCATGCTCTTACCATTGAACACGGTAGCCCCCTCGGGGTAGCGGTGCGGGCGGTCGGCGCGTGGGCGAGCGCGCCCTTCTAGTGCGTCTGCCGAGCCGCCTCGCAGCCGTGCGACCTACTTCTCGAGCTTGCTCACGTCGCGCGGCTCGAGGAAGGGCTGGTCCAGCGGCGCCTTGTGGCCGCCCTCGATCTGCTGGCTTCGCTGCAGCTCGGCGTTGAACTGGGCGCCGAGCACGATCGCCACGTTGGTGATCCAGAGCCAGACGAGGAAGACGATGATCCCACCCAGTGGGCCGTAGGTCTTGTTGAAGGAGGCGAACTTCGCCACGTAGAGGGCGAACAGCAGCGAGGCCACTATCCACACCACGAGCGCGAGCACCCCGCCGGGGCTGAAGAACTTGAAGCC
>JALZII010000261.1 GCA_030860365.1 Actinomycetota bacterium | reverse complement strand
CCGGCGCTATCGAAGCACACATCGCCGCCGTCGGAGAGCGGCAGCTCCTCCCGGCGCGCGTGTAGAAGCTCGAAGAGAACCTGGGACACGCCGTGGCACCCCGTGTCCCAGGCTCCTCGGCGGTCCTGACGCGCGCCTCAGACCTCGCTACGGTGGAGGCATGGCCTCGCAAACGCGCCAAGCGCGCGAGGCGGAGCGCAAGCTGTCGGTCCGGACGCTCGCCATCGCCAGCGTCTCCTCGGCCGTAGCGGCGGTCGTCGTCTCGCAATTCTGGAAGGGCGGTACGGCTCCCGCAGCCGCTGTGACCCCCGTGATCGTGTCGCTGGTCTCTGAGCTGCTGCGCAAGCCCACTGAGGCGATCAGCGCCCGGGTGACCACCGATCGCACGGCGGTTCTGCCCGAGGCCGCGGGGGCCGGCGCGCCCACGGCGAGGACCATGGTGGCCACCGGCGCTCCGGCGCGGGACTCCGAAGGACCCAGGCCGGCCTCCGAGGAGCGCCCGCCACCGCTGCGTGCGACGGGCGAGGAGCCGGTTCCCAGCGACAAGCGGGAGGTCCGCGGGACGCCGGTCACCTACCACCGCGCGGGCGCCGACGGCCGGCATGGCGGCGGGGGCCGCAGGTTCCCGGTGCGCCTTGTCGCCGCCACGGCCGCGCTGGCCATCCTCATAGGAGCGGCGATCCTCACCGTTCCAGAGCTCATCGCCGGAGACTCGCTGGGCAAGAGGGGCGGGACGACGCTCTTCGGCGGCGGCAAGAGCAGCTCGGACAACACCCAGGGCGGCGAGAGCCAGGGTGGCGCCCAGCAACCCGATCGCTCCCCCCCACCCGACCAGCAGCAGCCCGAGAGCGACCGGCAGGACACCCCCACCCAACAGCCGAACAGGCAGCAGCCGCCGAGGGGAGAGACGAAGACCCCGGCGCCCGAGCAGACCAAGCCTCAGAGCACGCCGGCCCCACAGCCCCAACCAAAGCCTCCGCCCTCCCAGCCTTGAGGTGCGCCAAGAAAGGGGAGTCGCGTGGCGCGGCCCGGGTAGCCACCCCCGCGCGGCGGATTCGCCGGCTGGACCACTCCGGTCACCGGGGAGGGACGGCCGACGGAGACGCCGCCTCTTCGTTTCGGGGGACGCCGCCCGGGTATCGCGGGACGCAGTGGCAGCCGCGCGACAGAGAATCGGGGCCTACTGCCCGCACTGCCAACTGCTGATCCGCAGCGATGTCGGACACGGCTGGCCGAGCCCGCCCGAGCGCTGCCCTCACTGCCGCCTGATGATCGGCGCGGGTCGCTCGCGCGATCAGCCCGCCGCCGGGGCGGGTGCGCGGGGCACTGCCGCCGGGGTCTTCGCCCAGGAGGCCAAGCACTCAGAGGAGGAGTCCTCGGCGAGCCCCGAGGAGGTGCTGGACGCGATCAGGACCGCCGCCGCCGAGCTGGGCACCCGCCCCGAGCGGCTGCTCATGGTCGACTACCAGCAGCGCGCCATCAGCCACGGGGGCCTGGCTCCCCTGAGCGCCGTCTTCGCCGCCTACGGAAACTGGAAGCGAGCCCGCCGCGAGGCGGGTGCAATTCAGCCTCCGCACTAATCCCCCGACCTCCACGACCCTCGAGGGACCACACCCTCGGGGCCGGCCGGCCAAGCGCCCGAGGGTCAGCGGTCGGCCGCGATGCCGGGGCCTTCGCCGGGGTCGTCGCTCCCCTCGCGCGGGTCGCTTGTCACCTCGGTGGGGTCCACCTCGTCGGCCTCTCCGCCCACGAAGGTCGAAGAGTCCGATTCGACCTCCTCGGTGAAGGCGGCCCGCGCGGGGTCGGGCTGAGGATCGCCGTGGGAGGCCCCCTCGACCAGATCCTCCTCGGCCTGCTCGAAGCCCTCGGCCTCGCCTCCTCCCCCCTCGGCGACCGCCTCGAAGGCCGGGTCGTCGGACTGCGGGGGCACGTCTCCACCGATGTGGGCGGCCTCGCGGGCGGCGGCCTCGGCCTCCTCGCGCGCTGCGGGGTCGTCGCCGTACTCGGCGAGGTCGTCGAAGCTCTCTTCGGGCTCTCGTTCCATTGCCGACTCGCCTACCCCGCCAGTAGGGCGGCTAATCAGTGGATGGGGGTCGAGGGGCGCCGGCGCGCGGTCAGCTCGAAGACCCAGAAGTCCTGGCCCATCACGGGCACAGAGACGTTGTAGACGGGCGCCCCGCCCAGCGACCCCTCGAAGCTGCCCGCGTGGGCATGGCCGTGCAGGACGAGGTCGGGCTCGTGCTCGCGGATCGGAGCGCCCAGGCGGTCGGTGCCGAGCATTGTCCAGATCTCGCGTGGCTCGCCCTCGAGCGTCTCGGTGATCGGCGCGTAGTGCAGCAGCGCGACCCGGTAGGGGCACTGAGCGATGGCGCGAAGACCCTCGTCGAGTGCTGCGGCCTCCTCGCCGGACTCGGCGTAGACCGCGCGCAGCGAGGGCTCGCCGAAATCGGAAAGGTGGGAGCCGGGAAAGCCGCCGACAAAGCCCTTTACCCCGGCCACGCCGAGCTCGCAGCCGTCGAAGTCCATCACCTTCCAGGAACGGTCGAGCACGTTCATGCCCGCGTCCTCGAGCACCGCGATCAGCTCGCGCGGGCGGTTGACGTGGAAGTCGTGGTTGCCCAGCACGGCCACCACCGGGAGGTCGAGCGGACGTACGGCATCGGCCAGGACCTCGGCCTGCTCGACCTCCCCGTGGGTGGTGAGGTCGCCCGCGAGCAGGATCGCGTCCACGCCGGCGGCCACCGCGGCAAAGCTCTCGCTCACCTGCTCGCGGATCGACGGCTTGCAGTGCACGTCACCCGCCGCGGCCACGCGCAGCCGCCGGCCCCCGGCCTCGGGTGCGGGCTCTCCTTCCGAGCGAATGGGCACGGCGAAAAACTACCCCCGCGCGGGCTTCGGCCCAACGGCCCGGACACCGGCCGGGCAGGAGTCGAATCCAGCGGGGGCGGGTAGGCGTCTCGCGTGGGCCCCCTGGACCCCACCCCTGAGGAGCTCGAGGCCACGCTCAAGCGCTCGGTCGCCGCCCTCGAGGCCGCCGGCATCCCCTACCTGCTGGGAGGCAGCCTCGCCAGCTGGGCACGCGGCGGGCCTCAGACGCGCAACGACCTGGACCTGATGATTCTCCCCGGCGACGCCGAGCGAGCCCTGAAGGTGCTCGAGGAGGCCGGTATGCGCCCGGAGAAGCCGCCCGAGGAGTGGCTGTTCAAGGCCTGGGACGGCAACGTCCTCGTGGACCTGATCTTCGGGCCGGTCGGGCTGCCGCTCGGGGAGGAGGTCTTCCAGCGCGGCGAGAGGCTGCGGGTGCTCGGCATGAACGTGCAGGTGATGTCGATCGAGGACGTGATGACCACGAAGCTGCTGGCCATCGACGAGCACGCCATCCGATACGAGAGCCTGCTGGAGATCGCCCGCGCGCTGCGCGAGCAGATCGACTGGCCGGCGGTGCGGGCCCGAACCGCGCACTCCCCCTTCAGCCGCCCGTTCTTCCTGCTGCTGGAGGAGCTCGAGATCCTCGGAGAGCGTCGCGCCGGCGGGAACACCGTGCGGGTCGTGGGTGCGGGCGAGCGCTGACGATGCAGGCCCAGGACCTCGATCGCTCCGCCCTGCGCCGCCTGGCCGAGACCCGGCCGTCCGGTGGCGGCCTGGTGGTGAGCGCCTTCCTGAGTCTCGACCCCTCGGAGTTCGCGACTCCTCCCGCACGGGCGACGGCGGTGCGCTCGCTGCTCGACGAGGCACACCGGCGCGCACAGGAACGCGACGGCCTCTCCCACGCCGAGCGCGAAGCGCTGAAAGTCGACCTCGGGCGGGTGGAGAAGGTGCTCGAGGGCGACCTGCCCACCAAGGGCGCGCACGCCGTCGCCGTGTTCGCCTCATCGGGCGCCGACCTGCTCGAGGTCCTGCGCCTGCCGCGGTCGGTGGGCTCCGACGTGGTCATCGACCATGCGCCGTTCGTGGAGCCGCTGGCCGCGCTGCACGGATCCGAGCGCCAGTGGGCCGTGCTGTTGTCCAACCGCCGCACGGCACGGCTGTTCACCGGAGGCGCCGCTCGACTCGTGGAGGTCGAGCAGGTGCGCGACGAAGTTCGCGGCCAGCACGCGCAGGGCGGCACCGAGCAGGCCCGGCGCCAGCGCAGCATCGACCACGAGGTCGACCAGCACCTGAGAAACGCCGCCGAGGCCCTGCGGCGCCGCGGCCGCCGGCGGTCCTTCGACCGGCTGCTCGTGGGCGCCCCTTCCGAGTTGGTCGGCCGCCTCGAGGACGCCCTCGACGCCCCGCTGCGCGAGCGGCTGGCCGGGCGGGTCGAGGTGGACGTCGAACACGCCACGGCCGACACCGTGCTCGCGGCCGCGGAGCCCCTCCTGGAGGCCGACGACGAGCGCTGCGAGCGCGAGGCGCTCGACCGGCTGAAGGCGGGCGTGGGCGGAGGCGGCCGGGGCGTGGCCGGCCTGGCCGACACGCTGGAGGCTCTCAGCGAGCAGCGCGTGGAGATCCTCCTGAAGGACGACGGCTTCAGCGCCGACGGCGCCCGCTGCCCCTCGTGCGGGTGGCTCGGGGTCGAGCCGGGTGCCTGCCCCGCCGACGGCACGCCGCTCGTACACCGCGACGACGTCGTCGAGGACGCGGTCGAGCGCGCGCTCGCCCAGTCGGCGGAGATCCTGGTGGTGCGGCGCTTCGACGACCTTCGCCCGCTGGGTGGAGTCGGCGCCGTGCTGAGGTTTTAGCAGTCCACTAGAGCAAGGAGGCAGCATGGAGAGAGGACGCGACCTACCGCCCGACCCCGAGGAGCGCGACGAGGACCCGCACCACTCGCTCAACAACCCCGTTGGCGAGCCGGACCCGACGGAGTGGCCGGACCCCTACGAGCAGCGCCCGGACCCACGAGACCCGCCCGACCCTGACGGGCAGCCCTTCGGCGAGGAGCCCCACGCCCCGACCGGCAGCCACTCGACCAGCGAGCCGCATCCTCAGCAGGATCCCGAGGCCGAGCCCTTCCAGCCGCCGGAGCGCGAGCGCCTCGACGATTGACTTGCCGGGGGCACCGGTGCCCCC
>JALZII010000256.1 GCA_030860365.1 Actinomycetota bacterium | reverse complement strand
AAGGCCGCGGACGACCGGTCCACCACGAACGCCGTGCGCCGACTCAAAGGCCGCGCCCCGAAGACCAGGGTGTTCACCGATCGGCTCAAGAACCTGGGCTCCTACCGTGCGATCGTCGGGCGCGTCGGCGTCTCGCAGTCGCCCTCGGTGGTCGTCGTCAGGGGGAGCCAGGCTCGGGTGGTCGAGGGGTACGTCGACCCCGAGACCCTCCTCCAGCAGGTCCTCGACGCACGGCGATGAGCGCCGGAACAGCCCCCCACCTCAAGGCGGTGCGAAGCGACGCCGACGACCGCGCCCTCCAGGCCCTCGCCGACAGCGCGGGTCAGGGCAGCGAGTCCGAGGAGGGGGAGCCCACCGGCCCCCCGCCCGGGCTGACGCCGCCGAGCGGCCGCCCGGAGAGGGGCCGCTTCCTCGGCGACGTGATCGTGGAGATGGGGCTGGCCTCCTCCGAGCAGGTCGAGCACGCCGTCACCCAGGGACGCGGCTCGGGCAAGCGGGTGGGGGAGGTGCTGCTCGAGCAGGGCGTGATCAGCATCGACCAGCTCGCGCGCGCCATGGCCGAGCGCCACGGCCTCGACCACGTCGACCTCACGGTCTTCCAGCCCGACCTCACCGCGGTGAACCTGGTCAGCGTCCAGTCCGCCAAGCGCTTCCAGGCGGCGCCCATCGGCTTCCGTGAGAACGGCGCGCTGATGGTGGCCGTCACCGATCCCACCAATGTCCTCAACCTGGACGATCTCAAGATCATCACCGGGCGCGAGATCAGCCCGGTGGTGGCCACGCCCGATGACGTCGAGTCGCTGATCGGCCACATGAACCGCCTCGACTCGGCGGTCAGCGAGGCCATCGAGGAGGACGACACCGAGGAGGACTCCACCTTCGGCGAAGTCCGGGAGTCCGTAGACGAGGCGCCGGTCATCAAGCTCGTGAACTCGATCCTCGCCGAGGCCGTCGACAACCGGGCCTCGGACGTCCACTTCGAGCCCGACGGAAGCGCCATGCGCGTGCGCTTCCGCGTCGACGGGGTGCTCAGCGAGACGGCAACGATCCCCAAGAAGATGATCGCCGGCGTGGTCTCGCGTATCAAGGTGATGGCAGAGCTCGACATCGCCGAGCGCCGCGTTCCCCAAGACGGTCGCGTGACGCTGAAGGTCGACGCCCGGCCGATCGACATCCGGGTGGTCACCATGCCTTCGATCGACGGTGAGGGGGTGGTCCTGCGCCTGCTCGACAAGTCCGTCGCGCTGATCGGCATCGAGCGGCTCGGCATGGGCGAGGAGGCCCGCGGACGCTACGAAGCCGGTTTCAACCAGGCCTACGGGGCGGTGCTGGTGACCGGTCCTACGGGCTCGGGCAAGACCACGACCCTCTACGCCGCGGTGAACGCGCTGAACTCGGTGGACCGCAACATCATCACGATCGAGGACCCCGTCGAGTACCAGGTCCAGGGCGTCAACCAGCTGCAGGTGAGCGCGAAGGCCGGGCTCACCTTCCCTACGGGCCTGCGGTCGATGCTGCGTGCCGATCCCGACGTGATCATGGTCGGGGAGATCCGCGACGGGGAGACCGCGCGCATCGCCGTCGAGTCGGCGCTGACCGGTCACCTCGTGCTCTCCACGCTGCACACCAACGACGCCCCTTCCTCGATCACCCGCCTGACCGAGATGGGGATCGAGCCCTTCCTCACCGCCTCGGCCATCGACTGCGTCGTGGCCCAGCGCCTGGCCCGCATGCTGTGCAAGAACTGCAAGAAGCCCGTCGTGCTCAGCGTCGACCAGCTCACGGCGGCCGGCTTCGGCGCCGGCTTCGAGCTCGAGGCCTATGAGCCTGTGGGCTGCGGGCGTTGCGGCGGCTCGGGCTACAAGGGCCGGGTCGGGCTCTACGAGGTGATGACGGTGACCGATGAGATCCGGGACCTGACCATCCAGGTCGCCTCGGCCGATGCGATCCGCAAGGTCGCCACCGAGCAGGGCATGCACAGCCTGCGCGATGACGGCCTGGCCAAGGTGGCGGCGGGGATCACCTCCCTCGCCGAGGTGTCGCGCGTCACCTAGCGGTGCGCGGCACAGCCCCCGCCCCCGGACCACCAGTCACTCAACCTTTCCCCCACCCGCGCCGATACCGGAGAGACCCATGAACGAGCACGAATTCGACTTCGCCGACGTCCTCCTGCAAGTCTTGGAGCGGGGAGCCTCGGACCTCCATCTGACCGCCGGCTCACCGCCCATGGTGCGCATCGGCGGCAAGCTCGTCGCGCTCGATTACCCGCCGCTCTCCTCCCAGCTCACACGCGAGACGGTCTACTCGATCCTCACCTCCGATCAGCGGCAGCGGCTGGAGACCGACTGGCAGATCGACTTCGCCTACAGCATTCCCGGCAAGGCGCGCTTCCGCGTGAACGCCTACTTCCAGCGGGCGTCGATCGGCGCGGCGCTGCGTCTGATCCCGGACAAGATGCCCAAGCTCGCGTCGCTCGGCCTGCCGCAGGTGCTCGAGGAGTTCACCAAGAAGCCGCGCGGCTTCGTGCTGGTGACCGGCCCGACCGGCTCGGGCAAGTCCACCTCACTCGCGGCGATGCTCGACCTGATCAACGACACGCGCGCCGAGCACATCATGACCGTCGAGGACCCGATCGAGTTCCTCCACCCGCACAAGAAGTGCATCGTCAACCAGCGCGAGCTCGGAGGTGACGCGAAGTCCTTTGCGCTGGCCCTGAAGGCCGCTCTGCGCCAGGACCCCGACGTGATCCTGGTCGGTGAGATGCGAGACCTCGAGACCATCTCCACCGCCCTGACCGCGGCGGAGACCGGCCACCTGGTCTTCGCCACCCTGCACACCCAGGACACCGCCCAGACCGTCGATCGCGTGGTCGACGTCTTCCCGCCCGAGCAGCAACAGCAGGTGCGCGTGCAGCTCTCGGTGGCCCTCCAGGGCATCGTGACTCAGCAGCTGCTCCCGACTGCCGACGGCAGGGGCCGGGTCGCCGCCACCGAGGTGCTGGTGCCCACCCCGGCGGTCCGCAACCTCATCCGCGAGGGCAAGACCCACCAGATCTACTCGGCCCTGCAGACCGGCGTCAGCCACGGGATGCAGACGATGGACACCTCGC
>JALZII010000251.1 GCA_030860365.1 Actinomycetota bacterium | reverse complement strand
GGCCCGCCGGCGCAATCCCGCTGGGGACGCCGGCCGCGGCCCGGTTGGCGCGTGCACTCGCCGAGCTGGCGCCCGGGCGCCCTCGCGCCAGCGGACGGTTGTGCCTGCTCGAGGCAGAGAATCCGGTTGCGCTCGCCGACGTGGCCCGCGGCCTGGCCCCGCTCGTGCTGGACGCTGGAACGGCCCCGGGGGGTGCCTTTGCTTCGGTGGCCGACCGGGTGATCCTGGTCGCCGGACCGGCCGTGGAGCCGTCGCTCGCGTGGGCGGTCGCGGCCTCGGTGTCTCGGGTCGCAACGCGCCCGCTCGTGGTCGTGAGCCGTTCGCGCCGCTGCGGGGCCGAGGAAGACCGCTGGGGCGACCGCGCCGATCTTCGGTTGTCCGACTCTCGCGCGGGCGCTCAGCTCGCCCTGGGCGGCCGTGAGCCGCGTGGGGCCCTGGGCCGAGCGGTGGGGGAGCTGGCCGACATGTGCGAGCTGGGCACATGAGGGCCCCCTGCCGCCTCGGCGCCCAGGAGCGAGGCCAGTCGTCGGTCCTGATGCTCGGGCTCGCCGGCGCCCTCCTGGCCGGCTTTCTGGTCCTGGCATCCTTCGGCCAAGCGCTGGGCTCCAAGGGCCGCCATCAGCGCGGGGCCGACCTCGCCGCGGTCTCCGCTGCCCGCGCGATGCGCGACGTCTATCCGCGCCTTTTCGAGTCGGCCGTGCTCGAGGACGGCGCCCCCAATTCGCGGCACCTCTCCGAGGCGGCGTACCGCGACCTCGCTCGTTCGACCGCGGTTCGCGCGGCGCGGGCAAACGGCTTGGCCCTGAACGGCGCCGACGTCGGCTTCCCGGGGGCGACCTTCGCTCCCACGCGCGTGAGCGTCGTGGTGCGGGGATCGCAGCGCGTCCGGGTCAAGGGGTCGGGTCGCGGTGCGGTGCGCCGTCTGGCGGTTCGGGCCCGCGCGGAGGCCGAGTTGAGCCCCGCGGGACCCGCCGGCATGCCCGCGATGGCCGATGGCGGCGGCTACAAGGGCCCGCTTGCCTACCGCAACGGCAAGCCCATGCGCCCCGACGTGGCCCGTGCCTTCGACCGGATGGCGGCGGCGGCTCGCCGCGAGTCGGGCCTCACGCTCACTGTCACCAGTGGCTTTCGCTCCGACGCGGAGCAGGCCAGGCTCTTCGCCGCCAACCCGGACCCCAAGTGGGTGGCGCCCCCGGGACGCAGCCTGCACCGCCTGGGAACCGAGCTGGACCTCGGCCCACCCTCGGCCTACGGGTGGCTGGCGGGCAACTCCCGTCGCTTCGGCTTCGTCAAGCGCTACGCCTGGGAGCCCTGGCACTTCGGCTATACGCGCAACGCCGGCAGCTCGTCGGTGGGCTTCGGCCGTCCCCGCGGCGGGGGGGACGGCCGGGGAGCGGGCGCGCTGCCCGCATTCGTCCCGGCGCGCTACCGGGCGGCGATCCTCAGGGCGTCGCAGCGCTACAACGTCGGCGCGGCCCTGCTCGCCGCACAGATCTACGCCGAGTCGGGCTTCAACCCCTTTGCGCGCTCCCCGGCGGGCGCTCAGGGCATCGCGCAGTTCATGCCGGGGACGGCGCGCGCGTACGGCTTGCGCAACCCGTTCGACGCCGAGGCGGCGATCGAGGCGCAGGCCCGCCTGATGCGCGACAACCTGCGGCGCTTCGGGTCGGTGCCCCTCGCCCTCGCGGCGTACAACGCGGGCCCCGGCGCGGTGGCCCGCTGCATGTGCATCCCGCCCTACCCGGAGACCCGCGCTTACGTCGCGAAGATCCTCGGGCTGCTCGGCGGAGCGGGCGACGCTGCCCCCCCGGCCTTCGAGGTCAGGCTCGTGGAGTAGGCATACACCTCGTCGAAGACCCGCTGCGCACGTGCCGCTCGAGGTGGCCGGCTGAGCCTGGCTCAGCGTCCTGGGACCGGCTCGGGGTTAAGGGTTCCCTAACACGGGCGCGCGCAGCCGTCTAGGATTCCCGGCCGACCTTTGGAGCACGACTCACGGGAGCTAGATGAGCCAGGCGGCGGCAGCGGACCAGACGGGGCAGGCGCACGGGACGGAGCGGCCGTGGTGGCGGGAGACGCTCGCGCCGTACGCCCAGCCACGGCTCGGCCGCAGCGTGCTCGACATCTTGACCTCGGTGGTCCCGTACGTCGCCCTGTTCGTGGCGATGTATCTGTCGCTCGAGGTCTCCTATTGGCTGACGCTGGCGCTGGCCGTCCCTGCCTCGGGGTTTCTCCTGCGCACCTACATCATCTTTCACGACTGCGCGCACGGGTCGTTCCTGCCCTCCAAGCGGGCGAACGCGTGGCTCGGGAAGACGCTGGGCCTCATCGCCTACCACGCCTTCTACCCCTGGCGCCACAGCCACGCGGTCCATCATGCGTCGGCGGGTGACCTCGACCGCCGAGGAATCGGCGACCTCCCCACGATGACCATCGCCGAGTACCGCGCCGCGCCGCGGGGCGAGCGCTTCGTCTACCGCATGTTCCGCAACCCGCTCGTCATGTTCACGATCGGCCCGTTCTTCGCGCTGGTCATCCAGCCCCGGCTCTGGTCGAGCGACATGCGGCCCCGGATCAAGCGCAGCGTGATCTACACCGATGTGGCGGTGGCGGCGATGGTCACCGGCCTCTGCCTGCTCATGGGTCCCGCGGAGTTCCTGCTCGTCCAGGTGCCGATGGTGTTCATCGCCGGCGGCATGGGCGTCTGGCTGTTCTACGTCCAGCACCAGTTCGAGGACGTCTACTGGGAGAACACGGGCAGCTGGAGCTACGCCGAGGCCGCCCTGCAGGGCAGCTCGCACCTCAAGCTCCCGAAGTGGCTGCAGTTCTTCACCGGCAACATCGGCCTGCACCACGTGCACCATCTCAGTGCCCGCATACCCAATTACAACCTCCAGCGGGCCCACGACGAGAACCCGGTCTTCCACGACGTGCCGACCCTGACCTTTTGGGACGGGGTCAAGTGCACCCGCCTCAAGCTGGTCGACGAGGAGCGGGGCCGGCTGGTCACCTGGCGCGAGGCGCGCGAGCCCCTCCAGCGGGCTCCCGTCCCCGCTCCGGCGACCAACTAGAGCCCCCGCGCCGGCCGCCAGCATGGGTCGGGCGCTCGGGAAAGGCGCACCTATGCTCGGGAGGTGGCCGTCGCACGCACCGTCGAGGAGCAGAAGCGCAGCCTGACCGCCCAGCGGCGGGCGCTTCCCGACTCGCCCGGCAGCTACCTCTTTCGCGACCGGCGCGGCAAGGTCATCTACGTCGGCAAGGCCAAGTCGATCCGCAAGCGAGTGGCCTCGCACTTTTCCAATCCCTCGACCAAGGGCGGCGAGGACATGGTCTCGCTCATCGACCAGATCGACTTCGTGGTCACCGAGACCGAGGCCGAGGCATTCCTCGCCGAGCAGAACTTCATCAAGCAGTACCGACCGCTCTACAACGTGCGGCTGCGCGACGACAAGTCCTATCCGTACATCGCGATCTCGCTGGACGAGGACTTTCCCAGGATCTACTTCACCCGCGAGCGCCACCGCCGCGGCCGCGCCTACTTCGGCCCGTTCTCCAACGCCAAGCGCGTCAGGGAGACGCTCGACCTGCTGGGCAAGGTCTTCCAGTACCGAACCTGCGACGGGCCCGAGCCCGGCCGCGCGAGCGGCAGCCCCTGCCTGGACTACTTCATCAAGCGCTGCCAGGCACCCTGCGTGGGCTACGTCTCGGTCGAGGAGTACCGGCGCAACGTCGACTCGATCGTCGGCTTCCTGTCTGGTCGCTACCGCGAGATCGAGCGCGAGCTCGAGCGCAGCATGCAGGATGCCGCGGCTGAGCAGGAGTTCGAGCAGGCCGCGCGCTTTCGCAACCAGCTGAAGGCCGTGCGCTCACTCCTCGAGCGCCAGCGGGTGTCCAACGAGGCAGTTGGGACCATGGACGCCATCGCCGTCGCGGTGGAGGACACCGACGCCAACGCCCAGGTCTTCCAGGTCCGCGACGGCATCCTGGCCGACCGTCAGAGCTTCTACCTGGAGAATGCCGCTCGTCGCGACGAGGCCGAGGTGGCCGAGGAGTTCGTGCTCCAGTACTACGCCAGCGCCATGTCGATCCCGCCGCAGGTGATCGTGCCCAGGGGGCTCGAGGAGCCGCGGGTGATCGGGGACCTGCTGGCCGAGCGCCGGGGGGGCGCCGTGGAGGTCCGACACGCCGAGCGCGGGGACAAGCGACGCATATTCGAGCTGGCCGAGCGCAACGCTCGTCTCGCGCTCGACCAGGATCGCCTCAAGTCCGAGCGAAGGCGCACGCAGCGCATCGAGGCGCTCGACGGCCTCCAGGAGGCTCTGGGGATGGGGGCAATCCCGATGCGCATCGAGTGCTTCGACATCTCCAACCTCGGCGAGACCCACACCGTGGCCTCGATGGTGGTCTTCGAGGGGGGAGCGCCCAAGAAGTCCGACTACCGGCGCTTCGGGATAAGGGCCGCCGTCCAGGATGACTTCGCCGCCATGGGTGAGGTGCTAAGCAGGCGCATGGCCCAGTACGTGGTCCATAAGGAGCGCTCTCCGCACGACCGCTCCTATGACGCCAGCTTCGGCGCGATACCCCCGGTGATCGTCATCGACGGCGGCAAGGGCCAGCTGGCCGCCGGGCTGCGCGAGCTCGCCGAGTTCCGCGAGCTGGGCGTGACCGTGATCAGCTTGGCCAAGCGGATCGAGGAGGTCTTCCTGCCCGGCCGAAGCGCGCCGCTGATCATGGGCCACGACACCCCGGAGCTGCAGCTGCTCCAGAGGGTGCGCGACGAGGCGCACCGCTTCGCGGTCGAGTTTCACCGCGGAAGGCGCGACCGCGCGATGACGCGCTCGGCGCTCGATGGCCTCCCGGGCGTGGGCCCGGCACGCAAGCGCCTGCTGATCACGCACTTCGGGACACCCGACCGGGTGATGGAGGCCGCCCGCGAGGAGCTCGAGGCCGTGCCGGGCCTGCCGGGCAAGGTGGCCCGAGACATCCACTGGCAGCTTCACAAGACCGGCTGAGAATCGGTCGAGCGAGCGTGCTGGGCCATGACCAATCGGTCCGGTGCGCGCCCGCGATCAATCGGTCCGGTGCTCGCCCGACCGGCGCTCGGGCTGCGCTCCGGCCGAAACGCTCGGGCTGCGCTCCGGCTGAAACCCTCGGCCTGCGCTCCGGCCGAGACACCCGGCCTGCGCTCCGTAGCTAGGCCTACTCTTGGGAGACATAGAGGACTTCGTAGTCATCAGCGGCTTCTCGGGAGCGGGCAAGTCCCAGGCCATGGCCTGCTTCGAGGACGCCGGCTACTTCTGCGTCGACAACCTGCCGCCGGAGATGATCGGCTCGCTGGCCGACCTCTTCGAGCACGAGGGCAGCAAGGTCGAGCGCGCGGCCGTGGTGTGCGACGTTCGCGGCGGCAGTTACTTCGAGGGCCTGGTGCGCATGCTCGACGAGCTGAGCGCTCGCGGCTCGGGCGCCCGCCTGCTGTTCCTCGAGGCCGCCGAAGACGTGCTGCTGGACCGCTACAAGGAGACACGCCGGCGTCACCCACTGGCCAACGGGGGCCAGGTGATTCGAGGGATCGGCGAGGAGCGCGAGCTCCTCGCGCCGCTGAAGGGGCGGGCCGACGTGTCCATCGACACCAGCGACCTCTCGGCGGCGCGGCTGCGCAAGGTGGTCGCCGACAAGATGCTCCCCCGGGGCACGATCGGGAAGCTCGCGGTCACGTTCCTCACGTTCGGCTTCAAGCACGGCAGCCCACGCGAGGCCGACCTCTTGTTCGACGTCCGCTTCCTGCCCAATCCGCACTACGAGGCCGACCTGCGTCCGCTCACCGGGCTCGACCCCGAGGTGCAGGAGTACGTCAAGCGGACGGACGGCCTGGCCGACTTCTATGACCGCCTGATCCCGCTGCTGGACTATCTGCTGCCCTCCTACGAGCAGGAGGGAAAGGCCCACCTGACCGTGGGCGTGGGCTGCACGGGAGGGCGCCACCGCTCGGTTGTGGTGGCTCAACGGCTGGCCGAGCTCTACGCCGAGCGCGACCGCTACCTGGTCGACGTGGTGCACCGCGACATCGACAAGGGGATGGCCCCGACCGGCCGAGGACAGTGACCTCGGCCGGTAGCACGGCGTGGCCCCGACCGGCCGAGGATGGTGACCTCGGCCGGTAACACGGCGCGGCGGGCATGAGAATGGCCCGGCTCGGGTAGATTCCGGCGGGCGCGTTCTCGCCGCAGTCGACGAAAGGACCCCTCCCATGGCCTTGAGAGCCGGAATCAATGGATTTGGCCGCATCGGCCGCAACGTGTTCCGGGCCGCCTACGCCCGTGGCGCCGACATCGAGTGGGTGGGCGTCAACGACCTCACCGACCCCGCTACGCTCGCCCACCTGCTCAAGTACGACTCGGTCTTGGGGCACTTCCCCGGTGAGATCGAGACCACCGACACCGGCCTCGTGATCGACGGCAAGGAGCTCAAGGTGTTCGCCGAGCGCGATCCCGCCGATCTGCCCTGGAGCGACGTCGGCGCCCAGGTGGTGATCGAGTCCACCGGCCTGTTCACTGCCCGTGATGACGCGGCGAAGCACCTCGAGGCGGGAGCCGAGAAGGTGATCATCTCCGCCCCGGGGAAGGGCGCCGACGTGACCCTGGCCGCGGGTGTCAACGACGACGCCTACGACCCGGACTCGCACCACGTGGTCTCCCTCGCCTCGTGCACCACGAACTGCCTGGCCCCTGTGGCCAAGGTGCTGCACGACTCAGTCGGCATCGAGCAGGGCGTGATGACCACCATCCACGCCTACACGGCCGACCAAAACCTGCAGGACGGCCCGCACAAGGACCCGCGCCGCGCGCGGGCGGCGGGCGTCAACCTGGTGCCCACCTCAACCGGGGCGGCCGAGGCCGTCGGCCTGGTCATCCCCGAGCTCGAGGGCAAGCTCGACGGCCTCGCGGTGCGCGCGCCGGTGGCCACGGGGTCGGTGGCCGACCTCGTGTTCACCGCCGGCCGTGACACGTCGGTCGAGGAGATCAACCAGGCCTTCGCCGACAGGGCGGACCAGGGCCCGCTCGAGGGCATCCTCCAGTACAGCGAGGAGCCGCTGGTCTCCACCGACGTCGTGGGATCGTCGTACTCGTCGGTGTACGACTCCGGGCTGACCATGATGGTTGGGGACCGGCTGGTGAAGGTGGTCGCCTGGTACGACAACGAGTGGGGCTACTCGAACCGCGTAGCGGAGCTGACCGAGCGCGTGCTGGCCGGCGCATCGGTCGCCTGAGAGCGAGGCGCCGATGAACGAGGATCCGGCCGGCCGGGCCGAGCTCGGCAAGCGAAGCGTCCGCGACCTCCCCGTGGCCGAGGGAGACCGCGTGCTGGTGCGCGTGGACTTCAACGTCCCGCTGGAAGACGGGCAGGTGACCGACGACGCCCGCATCAGGGCAGCGCTGCCGACGATCGAGCTGTTGCGCGAAAAGGGCGCTCGGCTGATCCTCTGCTCGCACCTCGGCCGGCCCAAGGGCCGTGACCCCGAGACCTCGCTCAAGCCCGCCTCCGACCGCCTGGGTGAGCTGATCGATGGATCCGTGCACCAGGCCCCCGACGTGGTCGGCCCCCAGGTGCGAAGCGGTGCCCAGCGCCTCGAGCCGGGAGACGTGCTGGTGCTCGAGAACACGCGCTGGGAGCGAGGGGAGACCGACAACGACCCCGACCTGGCCAAGCAGCTGGCCTCGGTGGCCGACGCCTACGTCTGCGACGCCTTCGGCTCGGTGCACCGGGCCCACGCGTCGACCGCGGGCGTGGCGGAGCTGCTGCCCTCCGCCGCGGGACTGCTGCTCGAGCGCGAGGTGACCACCCTGCGCGGGATCATCGAGGCGCCCGAGCGTCCGCTCGTGGTGGTGTTGGGCGGGGCGAAGGTCACGGACAAGATCGCGCTGATCGATCGCTTCCTAGACGAGGCCGACGCCCTGCTGATCGGGGGCGCCATGTGCTTCGCCTTCTTTCGTGCCCAGGACAAGCCCATTGGCTCCTCGCTGCTTGAGGACGAGGACGTCGAGCCGGCCCGCAAGGCGCTCGAGGGGGCCGAGGACCGCCACGCGCGGCTGGTCCTGCCACTCGACCTCGTGGCGGGTGAAGAGTTCAGCGCCGACACCGAGCCAACCGAGCTGGAGGACACCGACGTCCCCGACGGGCTCATGGGGCTCGACGTGGGGCCCCGGACCCGAGAGGCCTACGCCGAGGAGATCGGCAAGGCGGGCACCGTCTTCTGGAACGGCCCGATGGGCGCCTTCGAGCTGGAGCCCTTTGCCGCGGGCACGCGCGCCGTGGCCGAGGCGGTCGCCGAGGCGCAGGGCACCACGGTTGTGGGCGGCGGGGACTCGGCTTCGGCAATGGCCGAGTTCGGGCTGGCCGACCGCGTCGACCACCTCTCGACGGGGGGTGGCGCGGCTCTGGAGCTGCTCGAAGGCCGCGAGCTCCCGGGCCTCGAGGCGCTCGACGATGCGTAGGCCCTACGTCTGCGGCAACTGGAAGCTGTGGGGCACGCGCGCCGAGGCGCGGGAGTACTGCGAGCGCCTGCCCGGGCTGCTGGGCGGCGAGCGGTCGGCCGACGTGGGCGTGTGCGTTCCCTTCACCGCGCTCGACGCCGTGGTGAGCGCTCTCGAGGGCCACGACGTGCGCGTCGCTGCCCAGAACATGTACAGCGAGGACAGCGGCGCCTTCACCGGTGAGGTCTCCGCACCCATGCTGCTCGAGCTGGGCGTGGACTCGGTGGTGCTCGGCCACTCCGAGCGCCGTGAGCACTTCGGCGAGACCGACGCCGCGTTGCGGGCCAAGGTGCCCAAGGCGCTGGAGGCCGGCCTGGCGCCCATCCTCTGCGTAGGCGAGACCGAGGACGAGCGCGAGTCCGGGGACACAGAGCGCAAGCTCCGCCAGCAGGTCGGAGAAGCGCTGTCCGACGTGCCCCTCGAGCGCCTTTCCGATCTGACCGTGGCCTACGAGCCGATCTGGGCGATAGGCACGGGCAAGACGGCCACGCCCGACCTGGCCCAGGAGGCGATGGCCTTCGTGCGCGCGCTGGTGGGCGACCGCTCCGAGGAGGCGGCCGAGCAGGTCCGCGTGCTCTACGGAGGCAGCGTCAAGCCCGAGAACGCGGCCGAGATCATGACCCAGCCCGACGTCGACGGCGCCCTCGTGGGCGGCGCGAGCCTCGACCCCGAGGGCTTCGCGCAGATCGTGGCCGCCGCGCGCTCTTGAGCGCCTCTGGCGCGCCGCCGGTCTCGGCGGTCTGCCTGGTCATCCTCGACGGCTGGGGACTGGCGGAGCCCGGCCCCGGCAACGCCGTCGAGCAGGCCCGCACGCCGGTGTTCGACGAGCTCTGGGAGTCCCACCCGCACACTCAGCTGACGGCCTGCGGCAAGGCCGTCGGCCTCCCCGACGGCCAGATGGGCAACTCGGAGGTGGGGCACCTCAACCTGGGCGCCGGCGCGGTGATCAAGCAGGACCTCACGCGGATCGACGATGCCGTGGACAACGGGTCGTTCGCCGCCAACGAGGTCTTGGTCGGCGCATTGCGCGATACCCCGCGTGTGCACCTGGTGGGGCT
>JALZII010000209.1 GCA_030860365.1 Actinomycetota bacterium | reverse complement strand
AGATCGCGCGGCGAAACCTCGAGGAGAAGGCCGAGCAGCTCGCGCTCTCCTCGCGCTACAAGTCCGAGTTCCTGGCGAACATGTCCCACGAGCTGCGCACGCCGCTGAACTCGCTCCTGATCCTCTCCAAGCTGCTCGCCGACAACGAGGACCGCAGCCTGAGCGACAAGCAGGTCGAGTATGCCGGCACCATCCACTCGGCGGGCAGCGACCTCCTGTCGCTGATCAACGACATCCTCGACCTGTCGAAGGTCGAGGCGGGCAAGATGGAGGTGCGCCCCGCTCCGGTGGTCCTGGAGGACGTTCGCGACTACGTCGAGCGCGCCTTCAGGCCCGTGGCCGAGGAGAAGGGCCTGGCCTTCGAGGTAGAGCTGGGCCCCGAGCTGCCCCGCACGGTCACGACCGACGAGCAGCGCCTGCAGCAGGTCTTGAAGAACCTGCTCTCCAACGCGTTCAAGTTCACCGGCGAGGGCGTCGTGACGCTTCGCTTGGAGCCCGCGCCCGACGGGCGGATCGCCTTCAGCGTGGCAGACACCGGGGTGGGCATCCCCGACGACAAGCTGCGCCTGATCTTCGAGGCCTTCCAGCAGGGCGAGGGCGGCATGAGCCGCAAGTACGGCGGAACCGGCCTGGGGCTCTCGATCTCACGCGAGATCGCGCGCCTGCTCGGCGGCGAGCTCGGCGTGCGCAGCGCCCCCGGGGAGGGGAGCGAGTTCACGCTGCTCTTGCCGGCGGAGTACGTGCCGGTCGACACCGAGCCCGTCACGCTCACCGAGCCGGCGCCCGAGCTCGTCGCGCCGACGGTGCCCCACAGCCAGGCCAACGGCCGGCCGCTGACCGAGGCGATGGTCGAGCACCCGTCGCTGACCCCCGCCGACCGGGCCCTACTGGAGGGTAGGAAGGTCCTGCTGGTGGACGACGACGTGCGCAACGTCTTCGCCCTGGCGAGCCTGCTGGAGACCCAAGGGATGGAGGTCCTGTTCGCGGAGAACGGCCGCGACGCCATCGAGACCCTGCGGGAGAGCCCCGACGTGGACCTCGTGCTGATGGACATCATGATGCCCGAGATGGACGGGCACGAGGCGGTGCGGCGAATCCGCGAGATGGCGGACTTCAAGGACCTTCCGATCGTGGCCCTCACCGCCAAGGCGATGCAGGGCGACCGCGAGAAGAGCCTGCTCGCCGGGGCCTCGGACTACGTGGCAAAGCCCGTGGACAGCGATCGCCTGCTCTCGCTCATGCGGGGCTGGCTGCAGGGATGAGCGCGGCTTGAGGCCGCGTGGGCAGGCCAGCGTGCTGCTGGTCGACGACGAGCCCGACAACCTCGTCGCCCTGTCGGCCGTGCTCGAGCCGCTCGACCGTCCACTGGTGACCGCCGGCTCGGGTGAGGAGGCCTTGAAGCTGCTGCTGCGTCACGAGTTCGCGGTGATCCTGCTCGACGTCAGAATGCCCGGGCTCGACGGCTTCGAGACCGCGGCGGTGATCAAGCAGCGGGAGAAGACGCGCCACATCCCGCTGATCTTCGTGACGGCTGCCAGCAAGGACACAGAGCAGGTGTTCAGGGGCTACTCGGAGGGCGCGGTCGACTACCTGCTGAAGCCCTACGACCCGGCGGTGCTCAGATCCAAGGTCGCGGTCTTCGTCGAGCTCTACGAGAACACCGCGGCGCTCGAGGACAGCGAGCATCGCTTCCGGACCGCCTTTGCGAACGCGCCGACCGGCATGGCGCTGATCTCGCCGGAAGGCCGCCTGGTGTCGGTCAACCGGGCGCTCGCCGACATGCTCGGCCGCTCGCAGACCGAGCTGGTCGGGGACGAATGGGACTCGATCATCCACCCCGACGAGCGCAGAGACGACGAGGCGGCCCTTCGCGAGCTGCTCGACGGTGAACGGACCATCCTGCGTGTGGAGCGGCGCTGCCTGCACGCCGACGGCCACGTGCTGCTGCTCGCGATCAGCGTCTCGCCCATGGGCGCGCCCGGGGCGCCTCCCGAGCAGCTGATCGCCCAGCTCGAGGACGTGACCGAGCGCGAGCGAGCGCAGCGCGAGCGGGCGGAGCGCCTGCGCGAGCAGGCGGCCCGGGCCGAAGCCGAGGCGGTCGCCGACATGGTGCGAAGCGTCCAGCGCGTCTCAGACGCCGCGCTTGCCCACCTGGCTCTCGACGATCTGCTGCCCGAGCTGCTCGAGCGCATCGGCGAGATCCTCGACGCGGACGGGATGTCGGTGCTGTTGGCCGAGCCGGACGTCGGGGGGCTCGGCCTTCGCGCCGCCAGCGGCCTCAACGGCTTCCCCGAGGCCGCCCGCGTGCCCATCGACGAGAGCAGCTTCGCCGGCAGCGTGGCCCTCGAGCGCGGGCCGCTGGTGATCGGCGACGCGCAGGCCGAAGGCCACCAGAGGCCGCTCGACGCCGAGCCCCGGCAGAGCGGGGTACGGTCGCTGCTCGGCGTGCCGCTTCTCTCGGAGGGAGAGGTCAGCGGCGTCTTGTGCGCCGGCTCGCTCACGCCCAACCGCTTCGACGACAACGACTCCGCCCTGCTCTCGCTCGTCGCCGATCGCGCCGCGCTCGCCATCGCCAACGCTCGCCTCTACGAGCGCGAGCACAACATCGTCGAGACGCTCCAGCGCTCACTGCTGCCGGCACGTCTGCCCCAGCTGCCCGGGATGTCGATCGCGGCCCGATATCAACCTGGCGGAGCCGACGTGGGCGGCGACTGGTACGACGCCATCGCGCTCAGGGACGGGGGCATCGGGCTCGCCATGGGCGACGTGACCGGACACGGCATCGAGGCCGCGGCGATGATGGGAGAGCTGCGAAGCGCCGTGCGCGCCTACGCGCTCGAAGGGCTGGCGCCGAGCGCCGTGCTCACGCGCCTCGATGCCCTCGTGCAGCAGCTCGAGGGCGACCAGATGGCTACGCTCACCTACCTCGTCATCGAGCGCGACTGGAGCCGCATCAGCTTCGCCAGCGCAGGTCACCCTCCCGCGCTGCTGGTGGATCCCGACGGCGCGGCGAGGTACCTCTGGGACGGGCGCTCCGTGCCTCTGGGCGTGTGGGGAGCCGAGCGCGGCGAGGAGGGCACGGCGCCGCTGGACTGGGGCGCCAAGCTCGCGCTCTACACGGACGGCCTGGTCGAGGTCCGGGGCGAGCCGCTGCTGGACGGACTGGAGCGCCTCAGGGAGGCGGTCGCGTCCGGGCCAGACGAGCCCGAAGCGCTCTGCGACCACGTGATCGACTCGATGCTCGGCGATACGGGCGCCCGAGACGACGTGGCCTTCCTGGCACTCAGGACCCTCGCGCTCGGACCGGAGGGGATGCGGCTCGAAGTGCCCACCGACGTTGCCTCGATCCGGCACTCGCGCCACCTCCTCGGGCGCTGGCTCGAGCGCGTCGGGGCCTCTCCCGAGGAGACCCGGGAGATCCAACTGGCCGCTCACGAAGCCTGCGCGAACGCGATCGAGCACGCCTACCGCTTCGGCGACGACGTGGTGCTCCTGGAGGCGGGGCTGGCCGATGGCGAGGTCGAGCTCAGGGTGTCCGACAACGGCGGCTGGCACGAAGGCAGCGACCCTCTGCGCGGTAGGGGGATCGAGTTGATGAGGGAGCTGATGGACCGCGTGACCGTCGACGGCGGCCCGCAGGGCACGACGGTCGAGCTGCGGCGGCGGCTGGACGGCTGAGCAGCCGGCGGCTGTCTCAGCCTCCCCGGGAGTCCAGGGCCTCGTTGACCAGCTCGTCGGCGCGAACGTTGTGCTCGCGGCGCACGCTTCGCACAGACCAGCGGTCGAACTCGCGCAGGGCGTGCATGGTCTCGAGGTAGAGCGGCTTCATGCTCGCGTGCTTGACCTTGTACTCCCCGCCGATCTGGCGCGAGATCAGCTCGGAATCGTTGATCACCTCCACCTCACGGGCACCGAGCTCCTTGGCCAGCTCGAGACCGAGCAGCACAGCGCGGTACTCGGCCACGTTGTTGGTGGCCGCGCCTATGTAGGCGCCGCGCTCGAGCAGCGCGTCCCCATCGGGCGTGGACACGACGGCGCCCGCCGCCGCCGGGCCCGGGTTTCCCCGCGAGCCGCCGTCCACGTGGACGACGACCCTGTGCAGGTCAGCCGTCAGTTGCCGGAAGGTTCTTCGATCGGCGGAAAGCTCCCCTTGGGGCGCTGGCGCCGGCGATCGGAATGCGAGGGATGGTCGCCCGGCGAGCCGCCCTGAGCCCGGCGGTCGACGATCACCTCGACCTTGGGGTCGTCGCCGTAGTAGTCGACCAGCCGGTCGTAGAGGTCGTCGGCCAGCGCTTGGGGCACCACGCAGTAGATCATTGCTGGGCTACCCCTACCACGACGCGGCCGTGGTCGTCCAGCCCGGCGTTCCACTCCCGCAGGGTGCTGTCGATCTGCTGGATCTCCTCGCCCCTGTCTTGTAGGGCGACGGGCTCGCGACCGTCGCTCAAGTCGACCCGGTAGCGGTACCAGGAGAGCTCCCAGGCCACCACCACGGTGACCATGCTCGAGGCGTCGAGGTCCGCGACCGCGGTGACCCATGGGTCGCCGAGGCTGCGGACCAGACCGGCGACCGTGCGCTGGTGCTCGGACGCGTTGAAGAGGTCCAGTGCCCGCTCGACCTTGCCCTCAGCCGTGGTGGGCACCGCGCGCACGTGCCGGGGGTCCTTGGGCCGCTCGCGCCGGCGGGGCGGGTCGGGCTCGGGCTCCTGACCGGGCCCCTGGAGCTCCTCGGCCTCGTCGAGCTCGGGCGCCGGGGCCTCCTCCTCCCCGAGGGGCGGCGGGCCCTCTGCGTACTCGAGCTCTTCGAGACGGGCCGGGTCGGGCTCCGACCGGGCGCCCTTGCGCATCAGGCGCCCCAGCAGCGGCCGGCGCGGCTCGTCCTTGGGGACCAGCAGGGGCGCGTCTCCGTGGGTCGACTCGCGCAGCCATCCCGACTGTGCGGCGCGCCCGAAGCACAGCTCGCAGACGCTGTAGCGCTCACCCGCCGGAGCCAGGTACACCTCGGTCCGCTCCCCCTTCAGGATGGTCCGCCCGCAGACGTCGCAGGACTGCAGCTCGTGCACCGGCCGAAGCTCCTTCTTCACCAGCCGGATGCTAGTGGTCTGGCCCGATGCTCCACAGGTCTGCTGCTAGCTTGATTAGCAGTGCTAACTACTTCTCCACCGGTCTCCGAGCTCGCCGACCGTCTCAGGCTCACGGTCACGCGCACAGCGCGACGGCTGCGCCAGCAGGGCGATCCGGCGCTGTCGCCCACGCTGGCCGCCGCGCTCTCCACGATCGAGCGCTTCGGGCCCCTGGGGCCTTCGGAGCTGGCGCGCATCGAGCGTGTTCAGCGACCGACGATCACGCGCGTGATCGCGCGCCTGTGCGAGTTGGGCCTGGTCGAGCGGCTCCCGGACGAGCGCGACCGGCGTGCTGCTCTGCTCGAGGCAACGCCCGCGGGCCGCCGGGCCCTGAGGACGCTCAGGCGGCGCAAGACGGCCTACCTGGCCGAGCGCCTGGAGCGCCTGGAGCCCGAGGAGCGCGAACTGATGGCCCGCGCCGCGGACCTGCTCGAGCGCCTGCTCGAGGAGGAACCCACGTGAAGCGTCTTCGCCGCCCCTTCGCGCCTCTCGGCGCACCGGCCTACCGCCGCTTCTTCGTAGGCCAGATCTTCGCCCGCTGCTCGGTGTGGGTGCAGGTGGTGGCCGAGCTGTGGCTCGTCCTGAAGCTCACCGGAAGCGGCGTCTCGCTCGGCCTGACCACGGCGCTGCAGTTCGCTCCCATGCTCGCCCTCGGCGCTTGGGCCGGGCTTTTGGCCGACCGCCTGCCCAAGCGCCGGATGCTGCTGGCCGCGCAGGCCTGGATGATCGTGCCTGCCGCCGTCCTGTTCGCGCTGACCGCCACCGGCGCCGTGGAGCTGTGGATGGTCTACGTGCTCGTGTTGGCGCGCGGCTTTGGCCACGCGTTCGACAACCCCGTGCGCCAGTCCTTTCTCTCCGAGGTCGTCGAGCCGGGGCTGATCCCTGCCTCGGTGTCGCTGAACGCCGCGGTGGTGTCCTCCGCGCGCATGGCCGGCCCGGCCATAGCCGGCGTGCTGATCGCCGCGGCCGGCGTGGTGCCCTGCTTCGCCCTGGCGACCGCCGGGTTCGTCGTCGCTCTCGCGGCCCTCGTGTCGCTGCGCCCCGAAGCGCTGCGGGTCTCTCGCCCCGTTCCCCGCGAGCCGGGTCAGCTGCGCCAGGGATTTCGCCACGTGCGTTCCGAGCCTGCCCTGCTTGTCCCCCTGGCCGCCATGGCCGTCGTGGGCACGCTGGCCTTCAACTTTCCGGTGCTGCTCCCGCTGATGGCCCGCTTCGACTTCGAGGCGGGAGCCGGCACGTTCGGCGCGCTGGCCGCCGCCATGGGGGCCGGCGCGGTGGTCGGCTCGCTGGCCAACGCGGGGCGCAGCCGAAAGCCGACGCTGAGCGACCTCGGCGTGCTCGCCCTGGGCTTCGGGGCCTTCACGGCCCTGCTCTCGGTCGCGCCCACCCTGCCGCTCGCCCTCGCCGCCCTGGGCGCCGTGGGAGCCTCATCGGCCGCATTCGCGGCCACCACCAACGCGGTCCTGCAGCTGGCCGCCGCGCCGCAGGCCCGCGGACGAGTCATGGCGATGTTCAGCATCGTCTACCTGGGCTCGACGCCGCTCGGCGGGCCGATCATCGGCTGGGTTGCCGAGCACGCGGGCGCGCGGGCGGGCTTCGCCGTGGGGGCCGTGGCCACCCTGACCGCGGGCGCTGCGGTGCTGCTGGTCGCCCGGCGGTTGCGCTCGGCCAAGCCGCTGGGGCTCAGCGCGGCGCCGGCTTCCTAGCGGGGCTGATCTCTTCGAGAGGGAGGTCAGTCGCCTTCGCCGAGGGATTCACCCTGCAGGCGCGACTTCAGGCGGAGCACCGCCTTGGTGTGCAGTTGGGAGACCCGGGACTCGGTCACGCCCAACACCTCGCCGATCTCCCGCAGCGTGAGGTTCTCGTAGTAGTAGAGCGCCACCACGAGCTTCTCGCGCTCGGGCAGCCTGGCGATGGCGTCCGAGAGGGTGTCCTTAATCTCGGTGGCGTCCATCTCCCGGGCCGGGTCGGCCGCCTGGGGGTCTTGAATCGTGTCGAGCAGCGAGACCTGGTCGCCGGAGGCGTCGGAGACCGTCCACAGCTCGTCGAGGGCGACCACCGACGAGTTCGAGATGCGCATGAGCGAGTCCTGGAACTCGTCGACGGTAAGCTCGAGCCGGTCGGCGATCTCCTCGTCGGTCGGGGCTCGCTGCAGCTCGTTCTCGAGCTTCGCGTTGGCCCTCTCGATCTCGCGCGCACGGGAGCGCACCGATCGCGGCACCCAGTCCAGCGAGCGCAGCTCGTCGATGATCGAGCCCTTGATGCGGGTGATGGCGAACGTCTCGAACTTGATCTGGCGCTCTGGCTCAAAGCGCTCGATCGCCGAGATCAGCCCGAGCAGGCCGTAGGAGATGAGATCGGCCTCCTCGACGTGGGAGGGCAGCCCGCTCGCCATTCGGCCCGCCACGTACTTGACCAGCGGCGCGTAGGCGAGCACGAGGCGCTCGCGGGCCCGTTGGTCGCCGTCGGCCTTATAGCGACCCCAGAGGTCCTTGAGCTCTATCGCCTTGAGGTTGGTCTCCATCCTGATCCTGTCTACGCCCTGGGGTGAGCGAGCGCGTACTGGCGCTTGAGGCGCGCGGACTCTATCCGAGTGTAGGTCTGGGTCGTGGAGATCGAGGAGTGGCCGAGAAGCTCCTGGATCGCCCGCAGGTCGGCCCCCCCTTCGAGCAGATGCGTGGCGAAGGAGTGGCGCAGCGTGTGGGGTGACACGCCCGCCTGCACCGCCGCGCGCCCGGTGGCGGCGCGCAGCCGGCGCCGCACGTCGGAGGTGGAGAGACGCTTACCCGTGCGCGAGAGCCAGAGAGCACGCTCATCGGGCTCGCCGATCAGCATGGGCCGCCCCCGCAGGAGGTAGGCCTCTATCGAGCGCCATGCAGGCTCCCCCGCCGGAACCACCCGCACCCGCCCGCCCTTGCCTTCCACTCGCAGCTCCTCGGCGTCGGGATCCAGGGACTCGAGGTCGAGCGTGACGAGCTCCTCGGCGCGAAGCCCAGCGGAGTACGCCAGCTCGAACGTGGCGCGGTCGCGCAGATCGAGCGGCGTCGAGGCGGGGATACGCTCGAGCAGGTCACCCACCTCGTCGGGCTTGAGCACCCGGGGCAGGTAGGCCTCGCGCCGTGGGCTGGAGACCAGGTGCGCCGGGTTGGCCTCGACCTCGCCCCGCTCGAGGAGGTGGCGGTAGAAGGCCCGCACGGCCGCCAGCTTGCGCGCCACGGTGGCCTTCGAGGCACCGCGCTCGGAGATCACGCCGGCAAAGCGGCGCAGCTCGCGGTGGCCCAGCTCGGTGGGCCCGAGCCGGTGGCCCGCGGCCCAGTCGGCCAGCTGCCCGAGATCCACTGCATAGGCCTGCCGGGTGCGCTCGCGCAGGCCCCGGGCTCTCAGCGAGGCGTCGAAGGCTCTAAGCGCCTCGCGCCAGGCGACCGCCGTCACGATCGAGCCGTCATCATGCCGAGCGGCAGGCGGCATGTCGGGGTTCTTTGTCAACACTCAGGACGGGCGGGTGGCCACCCGCAGCCAGCTGGCCGAGGCAGGGCTCGTGGACGGCGAGGAGAAGCCGATCACTCCGTGGCACGCCATCCAAGGCCCGAGCGACGCATCCACGATGTGGTACGCGGTCCTGCGAAAGAAGCTGCGCGGGGTGTTCATCGGCACCCTGTGCATTCGCCACACCGAGCGACAGCCCTACCTCGAGGAGCAGGGGTGGCAGGAGATCCCCGTCGAGGCGATCGGCGTCGAGCCCCCGCCCCGGACTCAGCCGATGTAGACGGGCGTCTTGACCGGGACCTTCGGATAGAGCTCGATCACGTCCGGTATCGCCATGCGTACGCAGCCGTGGGAGGCCCGCGTGCCCAGCGAGGCCACCTGGTCGGTCCCGTGGATCCCGGCTCCGTCGAAGATGCCCATCCAGCGAGCCTTGAGCGGGTTCTGCGGCGACCCGCCGGGGACCACCGTGCCGGCGAGGCTTCCGGCCCAGGACTTCTCGGGGACGTTCCAGGGCACGTTCACCCCTTTGTTCTGGATGCTGTAGAGCCCGGCCGGCGTGTCGAAGCCGGCCTGCCCCACGGCGATGGTGTAGGACTTCTGCAGCTTGAGGCGCTCGTAGAGCTTGAGCTTGAAGCTGCCGCGCTCGACCACGAGCAGCTTCGGGTACTTGCTCTCCAGCTGCTCCCGCGTGACCTTCGGCTCCGTGCGCTTGGTCGGCACGCCCACCTTGCGCTCGCCCTCGCTCACGGTCAGCGTGCTCTGGATGCGCCGGCGCAGCTCGCCGGCCCGGACGCTGACCCCCGGGCGCTCCTTGACCTTCGTGAGCGCCGGGAGGTTCAGCCGGGCGTCCTGGGCGGGCCGGTCCATGCTGCGCTTGACGCGGGCGACCAGGCGCTTGACGGCAGCGGTCGAGTAGCTGACCTCCGGCGGCACCTCCAGGTTCTCCTCGCCACCGCCCAGGTCCCGCGTGACGCGGGTGACCATGTTCCCGCCCCGGCTGCGCTGGACGGCGCGATCGACCATCCCCCCCACGTCGGCGCGCAACTGCGCGTCCTTGGCCGAAAGGGTGAAGCGCCGGCCGCGGGCGGACACCACCACGGGACGCTGGAGAGGCTCGGACAGCTCGGTGTCCACCAGGCTGCGGGCCTTCGCGGCGCTGAGGCCGCCGACGTCCACACCGGCCACGGTGATCCCGTTGGCTATCTGGTCCTCGCGCGAGGAGTCGTAGGCGTAGGCGGCCACCGACCCCAGGATGAGGATCGCCACGAAGGCTGCGAGAAGTATGAAAGCGGGATGCCGCATGGGGGGTTCCTTCAGTGTAGGACGAGCAGAAGGGGCCCTGCAAACCTGCTTGCGCAGAGGAGGAGCCGGCAGATCACCCCAGGTGCGGCTGGGTCCCGCGCGCGAGGGCCGACTCGATGGCCCCCACGATCGAAGCCCGGGCCCCGTGAATGCGCTCGTAGTCGCGGAGCGCGAGCAGATCCTCGGGCTCGAGTGAGCCAAGCAGGGAGATGACCTCCTCGGGGGCGAGGTCGTCGTAATGGTCGACAGGCGGGGTGGCCTCCGGCTCCTGCTCTGCCGGCACGGGCTCCGCGACGGCCGGATCGGGATCGGGATCGGATGGCAGATCCTCAGCCCCGGGCCCGCCCTCCTGCTTCCCTGCGCCACTGCGCGCGCGGGCTTCCAGCAGCCGCTGCAGGGCGGTGACCTGTGTGGACGTGAGCGCCGGCGTGTTCCGGGTCTGCGAGCCCCGCACGTGCGGGCTCCAGCGAAGGAACTCCTCGACCTCGCGCTCGTATCGGTAGGGCTCCCGCCCGCCCGAGCGAAGCAGCGGGTGCAGTCGCAGGTGCTCGCCGAGCACGAGCACGGTCTCCCTGCTGGTGTGCCCGTAGCGAAAGCCCGCCGCCTTCAGTCGCCGGTTGTCCACCCCACGGCCGAAGCGCAGCTGGTTGAGCATCTCAGGTGAGATGTTCAAACCGACCCGCCGCAGCCCGGCGGCCGCGAGACCTGTCCCCCACGGCGGGATGATGGGCGCGTAGGGCTTGCTCAGGAGGCCGGCCACCTCGCTGAGCGCGAGCACCCCGTCGGCGGCCACGTTGAACACGCCCGGAAGCTCGCGCTGGACGACGTGCTCGAGGGCGTGCACCACGTCGTCCTCGTGCACGAACTGGTAGCGGGGGTCGAAGCCCAGGATCATCGGCACCGCAGGGCCCGAGAAGAGGCCGATGTGCGACGTGCGCACGCCGGGCCCGAGCACGTTGGCGAAGCGCAGGACGGTGCAATCCACCAGCGGGTTCTTCTCGGCGAAGTCCCGCAGGGTGGTCTCGGCCTCCACGATGTCGCGCTCGATGGGCGTCTTGGGGGCGTGCGGGCGGCCCATCGACTCGT
>JALZII010000162.1 GCA_030860365.1 Actinomycetota bacterium | reverse complement strand
GAGCCGATCACCACCGGCACCCCGGCCCTGGCCCAGCGTGCCGCCAGTCCGAAGCCGAGCGCCCCGGTGCCGCCGATTATGGGGACGCGCTCCACGGGCGGGACGCTAGCGCGGGACGACTCGCCTCCGAGCGCCTCTGTTCGTGACCCGGGCGCCGGCGTCGCCATGATGTGGCGGATGCCCCCTGATGCCGTGAAGGTCCGCGAGGTCGGCGCCCCGGGATGGCTTCCAGAACGAGCCGGAGGTCATCCCCACGTCCGAAAAGGTGCGGCTGGTCGAGATGCTGGCCCGAACCGGGGTGCCCCGCCTCGAGGTCACCAGCTTCGTGCGCGCGGACGTGGTTCCTCAGCTGGTCGACGCCGAGGGCGTGCTGGCCTCTGCGCAGATCCCCGGCGAGGTGGCCGTGTCGGTGCTGATCCCCAACGACAAGGGCCTCGAGCGAGCTCTGGCCCACCGGGAGCGCTTCTCCGAGGTCAGCCCTTTCCTCTCGGCCAGCGAGACTCACAACCGAAAGAACGTGAACCGCTCGGTGGAGGAGTCGCTGCAGGGGATCGAGCGCACGGTGACCCGCGCGCGCGAGGAAGGCCTGCGCTGTGAGGGCGTGATCTCGGTCTCCTTCGGCCGCCCTTACGAAGGCGAGGTGCCGCCGTCGCGGGTGTTCGCGATCGCCGAGCGACTGCGAGCTGCCGGCTGCGAGGAGATCGCCTTCGGCGACACCACGGGCATGGCCAACCCGGTGCAGGTCGAGGGGTTCTTCAGCGCAGCTTACGACCGGGTTCCCGGCGTGGAGCTGACTGCGCACTTCCACAACACCCGCGGTCAGGGCCTGGCGAACGTGCTGGGAGCGCTGGAGGCCGGCGTCCGCTCCTTCGAGTCCTCGTTCGGCGAGCTCGGGAGCTGCCCGGTGCCCCCTGGCGCAACGGGGAACATCGCGACCGAGGACCTGGTGTTCATGCTCCACGAGATGGGCCACCGGACGGGGATCGATCTCGAGCACCTGCTCGAGTGCGTCCGCGAGGCTCAGCGCGTATTGGATCGCCCGCTAGGCAGCCATGTGCTCAGAGGGGGGCCGGTGGACTGGCGGAGTGTTTAGCCCGTTCGGGCATCCGGCCCCAAGGGCTGGCCGCAATCGAGCCGGCCCTCGCAGGAAGGCCGAATCAAATACCCAGCGAGTCCCTGGAGTGGGTATTTAAGGCAACTCTTGGGTATTTAAGGCCGAGTGCCTGCCATATACCTAATTCGGCTCTACATTAGGTACTAGGAGCGACCCTTAGGTATATATCCTGCAGACCTTCCGCGATCTCACCAAGCACTTCGGCTCGGTCCCGATCCAGGCTGTTCGGAGCCTGAACGGCCTCGAAGAAGCCAAGGGGCGGCAGGAGGCTTTTCGCCGGCACAACCCGGCGATCCTCAAGACGTTGACCGAGATCGCACGGATACAGAGCACCGAAGCTTCGAATGCGATCGAAAGCATCACGGCTCCTCCGCAGCGGATCAAGGCTCTGGTGCGTGAGAAGACGAGTCCGGCGAACCGCTCCGAGGAGGAGATCGCCGGCTACCGCACGGTGCTGGACACGATCCACGCCGGCGCGGAGCACATCCCCTTCAAGCGAACTGTGGTCGAGCAGTTTCACCGCGACATCTACGGCTTCACGACCACCCCTGGGGGCAAGTTCAAGAGCAGCCCTAACGACGTCAAGGAGTACCACTCTGATGGCACCGAGACCGTTCGCTTCCAGCCGGTCGGCGTATTCGAGACACCGGGGGCAATGGATGAGCTGCACGAACGCTTCGCCGCCGCCTGGCTTGCCGAGGAGTATCCCCGGCTCTTGCTGGTCGCCAGCTACGTCTTCGATTTCCTGATGATCCATCCCTTCCAGGACGGCAATGGGCGCATGTCGCGTCTGCTCACGCTTCTGCTGCTCTACCAGGCCGGCTTCGAGGTCGGGCGCTTCATCAGCTTGGAGAAGCTGATTGACGACAGCCGCGAGACGTACTACGAGAGCCTGCAGAAGTCGACCGAGAGTTGGCATGGCGGCCAGCACACCATCTGGCCTTGGATGCAGTACTTCCTTGGCGTCCTCACGGCGGCCTACAAGCAATTCGAAGAGCGCACAGCGGCGATCCCGAGCTACGGGTCCAAGAGCAAGCTGGTCAAGCAGTTCATCCGCGCATCGCTCCCGGAGACGTTCACGATCAGCGACATCCGCCAGGCAGCGCCCGGCGTGAGCGACAAGACCATTCGTCTGGTCCTCATCGAGCTGCGTGACGCCGGTGCCCTTGAGTCGCTAGGGCGTGGTCCGAGCGCCAGATGGCGGCGTCTACACACCGACTTCTGAGCCAAGTCAGCGCGGCAGCCGGCTCTTGCGCGTTCTTATCTGGCCGGACCGCGCGCCCCGGCGCCGGATGGGCGGCGGGAGGTAGGCTCGCGGGTGGATGGAGCTCCAGCAGGCGATCAGGCAGGCGGCCGTGGGCCGCATCGGCATGGGCGCCGCCCTGCTGGCCAAGCCCGACATCGCCTACGGGTGGATCGGCGGCGAGGCCGACGGGCGCGGCGCCCAGGTGCTCATTCGCGCGCTGGGCATCCGCGACCTTGTCATCGGCGCAGGCACGGTGGCCCAGGCGGGCAAGTCGAAGGGCCTGAGGCCCTGGCTGGCGGCGGGAATCGCCGCCGACGCGGTGGACCTCGCGGCCACCCTCTCCGGTCCCAGCGCGCCGGGGCGCAGGTTCGTGATCGGGCTCGCCGGCTCCTCGACGCTGGCCGGGCTCTTCTACCTCCTGCGCAGTTAGCACATCCGCCCGGTGAACTCCGGCTCGCGCTTCTCGGGGCGCTTCAGGATGACGGGAGGGACCGCTCCGCGGTCCTCGGTTGCGACTACGGGCATCTGGATAGGCTCCCCGCGCTCGACGACCAGAAGAGCGGGGGCAGGCTAGTGCAGATACAGAGGGTGGGCGTGCTGGGCGCCGGGCTCATGGGCCACGGCATAGCGCAGGTGGCCTCGCAGTCGGGCTACGAGGTCGTGCTGCGCGAGGTCGATGACGAGCGCCTGGAGAAGGGGATGGGACGCATCGACAAGCAGCTCGCGCGTGCGGTGGAGAAGGGCAAGCTCGAACAGGCCGACGCGGAGGCCGTCAAACAGCGCATCCAGCGCACCACGGACTACTCCGACCTGGTCGACTGCGATCTGGTGATCGAGGCCATCACCGAGGACCTCGCGCTCAAGCTGGAGATGTGGCGCGAGGTGGACGGGCTCGTCAAGGCCGACGCGATCTTCGCGACCAACACCTCCTCGCTTGCGGTGATCGACCAGGCGGCGGTCACCTCGCGGCCCGAACGCTTTCTCGGACTTCATTACTTCAACCCGGCGCAGGTCATGAAGCTGGTCGAGGTCGTGCGCGCGGTCACCACCTCCGACGAGACCGTCGGCGCCGGGATGGAGTTCGCACAGGCCAACGGGAAGCTGGGCATCCCCACAAAGGACAAGGCGGGCTTCATCGTCAACCGCCTGCTGGTGCCCTACATGCTCGACGCCATCCGCGCCCTGGAGGAGGGGGTGGGCTCGATCTCGGAGATCGACGAGGCGATGAAGGCCGGCGCCGGGCACCCCATGGGCCCGCTGACCCTCGCCGACTTCGTGGGCCTGGACACCCTGGGCGCGATCTGCGAGGTCATGTACGAGGAGTTCGCCGAGCGTCGCTTCGCCCAGCCTCCGACGCTGCGCAAGATGCTCGCCGCCGGGTGGCACGGCAAGAAGTCCGGCAGGGGCTTCTACGACTACTCGGCCGACGCGCCGGTGGAGAACCCCGCTCTTTCCGGCTGACGCCGGGGGCGAGTCTCGCCGGCCGGGGACTCCCTTGTCCGAAGGGCGCGCTAGCTTCGGCTCGTGCGCCGAACTGCGGCCAGCGAGGAGGAGCAGGTCACGGCCAGGGTGATCATCGAAGCGCGGGTCTCGACACCGACGAGCGCGAGCGAGTCGAGGTCGAGGTCGATGCCCCTCACGAGGAGCACGCCCAGCGCACCCAGCTCAAGGAGCTCGTGGCAGAGCGGCATCCCGGCGCCCGGCTGCGGTCCTTTGCCGACGGCGCGGGCCAGCTTCCTCGGACGCCAGCACCTGGTGGTGGCCACCTACGAGCCCAAGCCGGGAGGCCGCAGGCCGTCGAAGCAAGCCGCGGAGCAAGCGGGACTCTTCGCGGCCTGAGCCGTAGGGTGGGTCGTTGACGAACGCCGCTCCTCAGAACGCCCTCGGCCTCGAGCCCTTCGCGAATCGCGGGCTGTTCTCCGACCGGTTCCACCGGGTCGAGTCGCGGGCGTTTCGGGATCTGCTCGACCGAGAGCACGCTCAGAGCAGAGAGCGCGTGGCGGAGCGCCGGCGGGAGCGCTCGACAGCGAAAGGTCAGGGCACGTGAGCTCGTGCTCGATCTCTACGAGCTCACCGCTTCTCGCTCGTGGCGAGCGACTTCGAGCAGGCCTAGCTCGGCGGGGCCGCCATCAGCTCGACGCGGTGGCCGCCGGGCGCCTGGACGAAGGAGCGCGGCGAGCCCCAGTGCTCGGATCGCTCCTCCACCTCGTGGCCGGCCGTGCGCAGGGCGTCGAGCGTGGCCGCGTAGTCCTCGGCCACGACGGCGGCGTGGCCCTCTGGCGGAACCACGGGGTCGTCGGAGAAGAGGAGGTGGATCTGGGTGGAACCGCGCTGAACCCAGGAGCTGCGATCGCGCAGGCTGGGTGGCGGCTCGACCAACTCGAAGCCCAGGAGCATCCAGAACCGTTCGGCTTCTCCGCGTACGGCGGGGTCGAGCTCGAGCGCGACGTGCTGGAGCACGGCGGGCTCAGGCCTCCGAGTCCGCTTCGGCGAGCACGGTCCCTCTGCGCGACAGATCGGGCCCGATCTCCGCGTCGAGGCGGTGAATCAGCTCGGCGGTAAAGCCGTACGCGCGCTCCAGCGCGTCGTCCTCGATGTTCTCGGGAATGTCGCTCGGCTGGTGGTGGCGCGGCGCGTAGTCGACCGCGTTGCGGCAGGCGATGGTCATGGCCGGGTAGCCGGCCGTGCGGGCGATCGAGGCGTCGGTGGGAGTGAGCACGTCAGCGGCTTGGCCGAAAAGGAGCCGTCCTCGCCATCGTCCTCGGCGATCTGCTTCGCGATCTCGAACAGCTGCGGGTGCGACTTGCCCGGGCAACAGCATCCCCTCTCGCCGGCCGAAGCGAACGGTACCCGCGCCCACCTCGTCGATGTTGATGAACACGGTGCGTGCCTTGTCCAGCTCGCCCTTGTGCCGCTTCAGGAAGGCCTTCATTCCCAGCCCGACCGACTCCTGGGCGCCGGTGATCAGGACCCAGATCGCGAAGTGGTCGAGCTGCCCCCGAAGCGCTCGGCCAGGCGGAGGACAGTCGCCACACCGGAGGCGTTGTCGTTGGCGCCCGGCACGGCGTCGGAGAGGACACGTCGAGGAGACGAAGGGACCGATCGGGCGCTTGATGCGAGCGCCGAGCACGGCCAGGCGCTCCTGGGGGACGGGGCCGAACACAGCGCCTTGCGCGCGAGGTGTCGACGTGGGCGACGAGCACGATCTCCCCATGGCGCTCCCCCCTACCGGGGGAGAAGACGTTCTGCGATGCCCGGCGCCCGGTCAGCCGGCGCAGGGGGCGGAAGAGCCCAGTCGCGTCGCCGAACACCGACAGCGTGGCCACGAGCACCAGCGCGAACCCGACGACGGGCAAGCCCACCGACACGAGGCTCCCGGCGATCGCGAGCAGCGCGTTCAGCAGATGGACGACCGTCCAGCGCGGGTGGATCTCGATCGACTCGACCTCGACCTCGACCTCGCGGCCCATCTCCTCGAGTCGCTCCTCGACGCGGACCGCTGCCCGGCGCTCGGCGTCGCTGCCGGCAAGGCGCCCACCGTCCTCGACGAGCTCCTCTATCTCGGCGTGGACGTCCAAGAGGCGGGCAGGGTATTCGGTCTGAGTCACCGCTCGAGGCCGACGGGCTCATCGAGCCTTCTAACGACAACGCGCCCCGGGGCCCCTCAGCTACCGTCTCGGCGGGCGGCGACGGCCGAAGTTCGTCGCCAAGACGAGGACGTCTACGCCACTCCTCAAGAACACAGCCCCCGTCCCTACGTCGCGGAAGCGGCGGGAGAGCAGCGGTGCCCGGTGCGTAGGTGACCGAAGCCAGGCCGAGACGAGCGACTGCGGGGTGAACGGCAAGCCCGGGAGGGAGGTGAAGCCGAGCCCGAGAACTTGGCCCACCAGAACGATGCGGTACCCGCGTCCGGCGCCGTAGCGAGCGCGGCGGGCGCGGTCCAAGATGGTCACGCCGCTTGGCGAGACGTGCGCGTAGTAACGGCGCCTGATCATGTCCCTCGCATGCGCACGGCCGGCGCGCGCGAGCAGTGTGCTGCCCCGCAGCGGCCGTCGCTGGCGATGGACCCGCGCCTGATTGATCACGCAGTGGAGCGTTCTCGAGATCGTGCCATGGCGGCCCGGGCTGAACTGAACATCCGCTCCAGGGCACCGTGCTGCCAGTGCCAC
>JALZII010000156.1 GCA_030860365.1 Actinomycetota bacterium | reverse complement strand
CGTGGGTGTAGATGAACTGGATCGGCTTCTCGAAGAGCTGCGACTTGGCCATGAAGTGCACCTTGCGCCGCAGGTACACCGCCACGAAGAAGTGGTCGAGGAACGAGAAGTGGTTGGGCGCGATGATGACCGGGCCGTCCGCGGGGACCTTGTCGGTGTCGATGGCCCGCGCGCGGAAGAAGAGGAGCAGGTAGGGCGTCTGGAAGAGGCGCACGAGCTCGTACGCCCAGTCGGGACGGCGACTCCGCGTGCGCGCGTGGAAGCGATCGAAGTGCTCGGCGGGCCGGGGGTCCTTGTAGACCTGTTCCTTCACGTGAGAAAGGGGCTACCCATGACCACCTGAATGGTTACCCGATGCACGCGCCAAGGCTTCGTGCCAGCCGTCGACCAGGGCCTCCCGCCGCGGGTCGGCCATCTGCGGCTCATAGCGCGCGCCCTCGCGCCACATCGCCCTCACGTCCTCTTCGCTCCACACCCCGGTCGCCACCCCGGCGAGGAAGGCAGCGCCCAACGCCGTGGTCTCGGCCACCTCCGACACCACCACCGGCACGCCCAGCAGGTCGGCCTGAAACTGCATGAGCCAGCCGTTCGCGGTGGCGCCGCCGTCGGCGCGCAGCTCCTCGAGTGGCTCGCCCGTGGCCTCCTCCATGGCCCGCACCGCGTCGAGCGTCTGGTAGGCGATCGACTCGAGCGCCGCGCGGGCGAGGTGTGCCCGGCCCGTGCCGCGGGTCAGCCCGGTGATCGTCCCGCGCGCATAGGAGTCCCAGTATGGGGAGCCCAGGCCCACGAAGGCGGGCACGAGGTAGACCCCGTCGTTGGAGTCCAGCGACGCCGCCAGCTCCTCGGTCTCGTCGGCTCGCTCGATCACCCCAAGGGCGTCGCGCAGCCACTGAACCGCGGCGCCGGTCACGAAGATCGAGGCCTCGACGGCGTAGGCGGGCTCGATCCCGGCGGCGATCGTGGTGAGTAGCCCGTCGTGCGGCTTTGGCGCTTCGCTGCCCGCGTGCTGGAGCACGAAGGAGCCGGTGCCGTAGGTGTTCTTGCCCAGGCCCGCCTCGTGACAGGCCTGGCCGTAGAGCGCGGCCTGCTGGTCGCCGGCCATGCCGGCGAGTGGCACGGCTCCCCCTCCGAACTCGGCCGTCTCCCCCACCACCCCCGCGCTCGGGCGCGGCTCGGGAAGCGAGTCGAGGTCGACGCTGAGGATCTCGCACAGCTCGGGGTCCCACCGGCGCTCGCGGATGTCGAACAGCAGCGTCCGGCTCGCGTTGGTGAAGTCGGTCACGTGCTCGCCCGTCAGCTTGTGGGCCAACCAGGAGTCGATCGTGCCGAAGAGCGCGTCGCCGTGGCCTTCCTCGACCAGCCACTCGATCTTCGTGCCGGAGAAATAGGGGTCGAGCACGAGCCCGGTGCGCTCGCGAAAGAGCGGCTCGCGACCCTCGGCCTTGAGCTCGTCGCAGCGGGCGGACGTGCGGCGGTCCTGCCAGACCAGGGCGCGGTGCACGGCCTCGCCGGAGTGGCGATCCCAGGCCACGACGGTCTCGCGCTGGTTGGCGATGCCGATCGCCCGCGGCTGCTCGCCGTCCAGCGCCTCCGCGGCGACCTCGCGCGTGACCTCCCAGATCTCGGCCGCGTCGTGCTCGACCCGGCCGGGCTCGGGAAAATGCTGCTCGATCTCGCGGTAGGCACGTCCGGCCGGGCGGCCCTCGTCGTCGAGGACGATGCAGGTGGTGCCCGTGGTGCCCTGGTCGATCGCGAGGATCAAGCGCGGCGGAAAGCTAGCGGAGGAGCGCAGCCCGATCGCCTATCGTGCCCGCCCGTGCCGAACGTCGAAGCTCACATCGCGGGAACGGTCTGGAAGGTCGAGTGCGAGGTCGGCCAAGAGGTCGAGGAGGGGGACACCCTGGTGGTCCTCGAGTCGATGAAGATGGAGATGCCCCTGGAGGCCGAGGACGACGGCAAGGTCTCGGAGATCTCGTGCACCGAGGGTCAGTCGGTCTCCGAGGGAGACACGCTGATCGTGCTCGAGTGAGCACCGCAGGCACTTCCTCAGAGCTCGCCTCGGGGAAGCTCCTCCTCGACGAGCCCAGCGAGCACGTCGCCCGGCTGACCATCTCCCGCGCCGAGCGTCGCGGAGCGCTCGACCACGAGATCCTCGACAGCCTGGCCGAGACGCTGAGCTCGCTGGACGCACGCTGCCTGGTGATCACGGGCACCGACCCGATGTTCTCCGCGGGCTACGACCTCGGCAACCTCGGGCACAGGGAGTTCGAGCGCGACGCCGAGGCACTGGTGGCCCACCCCTTTCACGCCGCGCTCGAGGCGCTCGAGGCCTACCCGTACCCGGTGATCGCCCAGATCAACGGGCACGCCATAGGCGGCGGGCTCGAGCTGGCGCTGACCGCCGACATCCGCCTGGCGGCGCGTGGGGTCAGGCTCAGCATGCCGCCGGCGAAGCTCGGCCTCGTCTATTCACACACGGGGCTGAAGAGGTTCGTCGAGGCGTGCGGAGTCGCCCACACCTCCGAGCTCTTCTACACCGGCCGGAACATCGGCTCTGACCGCGCCGCCGAGATCGGCCTGGTCAACCACGTGGTCGAGCCCGGCGAGCTGGAGGTGCGCACGGGGTCGATGGCGGCTGAAATCGCCGCGAACGCCCCTCTGTCGCAGTCGGGCAACAAGCGGATGCTGCGCGCGCTGCGCGCCGGGCCGCTCACGCCGGAGCAGGAGCGGGAGCTGGTCGAGCTGCGCGCGTCGTGCTTTCGCTCCCAGGACTTCCGCGAGGGCGTGCGGGCCTTCGGCGAAAAGCGCGCGCCGGTGTGGCAGGGCCGCTAGGGACTCAAGCGCGTCGGGCATTGATCGGGTCCCCTCGTGGTCCAAGAGGAGAGCTGGCGCAGGTGTACCGTGGCCCGCAAGACGCCGCCAGGAGAGCGCGCGCGAGCTGCTCCGGGGCTTCTGCTTCTCGCGGAGGGTGTCGCATAAACCGGCTGCTCTGACACTCTTTTCGTCTGACGCGAACGGGACTATGGACTCGTCCCCGAGCCGAGGTGAGCAGTGGCCCAGAACTTCCTTCCGTGCGACCGCGACCAAGAGCTGCTGTTGCCACCGAGCCTCAGGGAGTGGCTGCCTGAGGACCACCTAGCCTGGTTCGTGTTGGAGTCGGTCGCCGAGCTCGACCTCGACCCTTTCTACTCGGCCTATCGCTCCGACGGCTGGGGCGCCGCCGCGCACGACCCGCAGATGATGGTCGCGCTGCTCTGCTACGCCTACTCGATCGGCGTGCGCTCAGCGCGCGGGATCGAACGCCACTGCTCAGGCGACGTGGCCTTCCGCGTCATCACCGCTAACCAAATCCCAGATCACGCGACGATCGCGCGTTTTCGCGCGCGCCACGAGCAGGCGCTCTCAGAGCTCTTCTCCGGCGTGCTCTCGCTGGGTGCGCGCGCGGGACTCGTGAAGGTCGGGATCGTCGCAATTGACGGCACGAAGATCGCGGCGGCGGCGACCCACCACGCGACGCGCAGCTACGAGGAGATCCTCGCGGAGGCCGCCGGCATCGACGCTCGCGAGGACGAGCTCTACGGCGAGGCACGCGGTGACGAACTGCCCGCGGGCCTGCGCACGGCAGGCGATCGGCGCAAGTGGCTGCGCGAGGCAAAGCAGGCGCTTGAGGCAGAGCGGGCAGCAAAGGCCAAGAAGGTCCCGCGCGACCGCGGTGAGCGGCTTTCAGAGTGCAAGGCCCGCCTCGAGCAGGATTGGCGCCTCGAGCGGCGGGTCGTCGCAGAGCACGCGGCTTGGCACGCGCGCGGGATCGCAAGCGACGGGTCGCGGCGGATGACTGGCGCCCGCGCGAACATCAAGCCCTACCCACTGCCCGAGAAGCCCGCAGGCAAGATCAACGTCACCGACCCCGACTCGCGCAACCTAAAGACGACACGCGGTTGGGTGCAGGGCTACAACGCCCAGGCCGCCGTCACACCGGAGCAGATCGTGGTCGCCGCTGAGATCTCGACCGAGTCGCTCGACACCGCCAACCTCGCGCCGATGGTCGAAACCGCTCGCCAGGAGCTTCGGTCCGCTGGCATCGGCGAGCGGCCCGGCGTCGTCTTGGCCGACGCCGGCTACTGGAAGAACGACGCGATCGAGGCGATCGTCAGCCAGGGGATCCAGACCTTGGTCGCGCCCGACGCCGACCGGCCGCAAAGAGCCGAGGCCAGGCCGCCGCGGCGGCCTCTATGACTTCACCCGCCGGGTGCTCGCGACCGACTGGGGCAAGGAGCTCTACCTGAGACGACAGGGAACGGTCGAACCCGTCTTCGGACAGATCAAGTCAAACCGTCGCGCCGACCGTTTCTTACGCCGCGGCAGATCGGCCGTCAGGTCGGAATGGCGGCTCCTGACGACGACGCACAACCT
>JALZII010000126.1 GCA_030860365.1 Actinomycetota bacterium | reverse complement strand
CCTATGGACGCGCATCGTCCTCGCGCTCGATGCGCACCTCCTCGTGCTCAACCGCAATGATCGCCTCGACGTACTCGGTGACCACGTAGCGCTTGAGCCGCAGGCCGCCGCCTTCTCCGCCCTCTCTGCCGGTGCGCGCCTCTTCCTCCGAGCGAGAGCCGGCGTGCGGCTCGGTGAACTCCATCCCGTAGTGCTCGTAGAGCTGGGCCTCCTCACCCCCGGAGAGCTGCCCGCCGGGCTCGACGCTCGGCGCCCCCTCCATCCTCTCCCTGGGAAGCGGGACGCGGACATCCTCACCACCCACTGACACGCCGTCGCGGAGCGGCACGAAGCTCGACCGCCCGCCCGCAAGCCCCGTGTTCACGAGCCCGAACTCGGGCCGGTCGGTATCAGCATCGAGGTAGACCTCGTCGATCCTTCCGACCCTCTCACCGCTCGAGTCGCACAGGAAGCGGCCGTGGTAATCGCCTGCATCCGTCAGCTCCGCCATTTGCTCCTCCTCATCCGGCCCGCTCGGGGCTCTCTCATGGGTACGGATTGAAACGTACCCCTAGTGCCCCCGGAGCACTCCCGAGGGGTACTCTGGCCATGCGGGGCGTACCCCTGAAGCCGCGACTTGGTCGGCTAATCGGAGGCTACGCCCGGCTTTACTTCCGTGGCGCTCCCCTACTCCCGTCAACCTCTGACCACACCGCACGTCGAGCTGCTCTGGTGGGAGGGCTGTCCCTCGTATCCGCAGGCGCTCGCGCAGCTGCGTGAGGTGCTCGGCGAAGAGGGCCTCTACCCGGAGGCGGTCGAAGTGCGCGAGGTCCCCACCGACGAGACGGCCGAGCGGGAGGGCTTCGTGGGCTCGCCGACGATCCGCATCGACGGTCGCGACATCGCCCCGACCGAGGGGGAGCCGGTGGGCCTGACCTGCCGCGTCTATCGCACGCGTGACGGACGCGTGTCGCCCGTACCCGACCGCGAGGACCTGAGAGACGCCCTGAGGAGGCACCTTGAGCGCAGCACTTGACTTCAGCCTGCCCGACACCGAAGGGGCCGAGCACGGGCCCGACGGGGTGACCGTGGTGGTCTTCACCTGCAACCACTGCCCGTACGCCCTGGCCTGGCACGAGCGCCTGCTGGCCGTGGCGAGCGACTACGCCGACCGAGGCGTCCGCACGCTGCTGATCAACCCCAACGACGCCGAGCGCTACCCGCGCGACTCCCTCGATGCCATGCGCGAGCGCGTCGCGGCCGAGGGCCCGTGGCCGGCGCCCTACCTGCGCGACTCCGATCAAGAGGTGGCCCGGGCCTACGGTGCGCGGACCACGCCGGACGTCTTCGTCCTCGACTCCGAGCGCGGGGTCCGCTACCGCGGCGCTCCCGATCCGGACCACGCCGACGAGGCCGGGAACGCACAGTGGCTGCGCGACGCGCTGGACACCGTGCTCGAGGGTCGGGAGCCAGATCCCGCCGAGACCGAGCCGGTGGGCTGCTCGGTCAAGTGGAGGGACTGAGCGGCCGGGCTGTCGAAGCTCAGCCCGGGGTCACGCGCAGCGTCTCCCCGAGTCGGTCGAACAGCGGGGCGAGCCTGGCGAGGCGCTCGGCCGGCTGGGTCTGGAAGACGATCGCGATCAGCGTCTGCCCGCGGAAGAGGAAGTAGTGCGCATGGGCTGCCTGCTGACCGGTGGTGCCGACCGGGAACGTGTAGAGGTACAGGTAGCCCGCCAGCCCGCCGAGGGTCACTCGCGTGGGCGGGCGCAGCAGCTTCACCCGGCCGACCGCGCGCACGAGCTTGTCGGTGAGCTTTCGCGCAGTGCCGATGCTCTCGGGCCCGACCTGGATCCCGATGTCGGCCCTCCTCACCAGCATCGAGGAGCCCTCGCCCTCGGCCAGCAGCCGGACGTCGGGGTTGCCCGGGGGGACCCGCCGCCAGCGAGCCGGGTAGGAGATCGAGAACCCACCCGGCGCGTCGCGAAAGCGCGCGAAGGCGTTCGCCGCAGCCGGAGCCGGTGGCTTGGGTTGCGTGGGGGAGAACAGGTCACGCCCGAGCACCACCCCGACTGCGCCGAGCAGGATGGCCGTCGCCACGGCCACCGGAAGCCATCTGCGCAGGACGGCCGGCTCGACGCCCCCCCAGGCCTTAGCCCTCACCGCTCCACACGGTGGGTGGAGCTAGTACGTCTCCTCCCTGTACGTCGCCGACGTGTCCCACTGCGCGCGGCGTTCCTCGATCGGCCTTGGGCCGCCCGCGGTCGCGGCCACCGCCCCCGGCCCGCGCGACCTCCGCAGCTCTTGGCTCTGCTGGCGGGCGCCGAGCACGCCGAAGATGAACGCTGTGAGGCCGGTGGCCAGGTGGAAGAAGTTGTCCACCGCGAGCCCGTAGTTGACCGAGATGATCTGCAGGTAGTCGATGAACCCGAGCAGGGCGGCCAGGATGTAGAACAGCCCGACGCCGATGAGCGTCCCCTGGGTGATGGTCACGTCCCTCACCTGCGACGCGACCAGCAGCCCCGCGCCGATCGTGAGGTGCACGAGGTTGTGGAATATGTTCAGGTCGAGGCCCAGCAGCTGCTCGTCGGTGTCGGTGACGAAGCCGGTGAAGCCCGTGACCACGAAGCCGATCAGGCCCGCGGCCAGATACCCCAGCCCCAACAGGAGCGCGCCCACCCGAGCCACGTTCGTGCCGTCCGTCTGTCCCATCCGTCCCCCTATCGTGTTCTCGCCCGGACGCGACCGTCGGCGAACTGCGTGTCGCGCGCACATAGGATAACCCTCCGGGCGCCCGCCGCGCCGGTCGGCCTCCCTGAGAGCGCCAGGTCGGCCGCCCTGAAAGTTCTCGTGCACCGGCAGGGATCCGCTTGAACGGGGCGACGCACCTCCCTAGCCTCGGGACGCCCCGGACGCCGAGGGCGGACCGAACTTCAACGGAGGAGCTGCATGAGACGAAGCGCAAACGAGTTGAGAGCGGCAATCGACCGGCTCCCGCTCGCCACTCGGCAGAGGATGCTCGAGGGGATTCACAAGCACCCGATCATCGTGGGAGCCGACGGCGATCCACGCGGCGGGGTCTGTCCGGTCTACGCCACCTCGAGCCCGCCGTCCAAGCGCGTCGGCCGGCCCTTTGCCCGCGCCTGGGACCAGTACGCGGGGGCCCGGCTCGGGCGCCCCGCGAGCGAGCGCGAGCTGCACACGCTTCGCTCGATGCTCGAGACGAGCATCGAGTTGGAAAGCGAGCCGGCGGTGTCCCTCGGCGCGGGGATCGTGGCGCACAAGGCCTCAGTCGCGCGGACCCGCGCGGCCTCGGCCGTTCGCGAGCAGCGCGCCGCCGGCGCCGAGACGGGGCGCCCGTCGCCCCGGCGCGACTCTGGCGAGCGCGATCGCAGCCGGGAGCTGTCGCAGCGTGAAGGCTGGGCCTGGATGCGGCCCTTCCGGCGCTTCGACGACTACTCGCGCGCGCTGGAGGCCCTCGACGAGATGGCCCGAGCGGCTGATGCCCACTCCGAGGCGGAGCGGCTCGTCCCGAGCGCGCCCGGCCGCAACTGACGTGGCGGAGAGCCCGGTGGGCGGCCGGTCCCCGGGCTCTCCGGTTTCCGTCGGGAGGCCCTTTCAGAGCAGCGGTTTCGTGCGGATCGAGGGGCCTCTGACGGTTCGGGCTTGTATGTCGTCGGCATATACGCTTATGCTGCCGACGCTGTTGAGCCGGGATGCTGGGTCTGCGAGGGGGTTCCAGGTATGAGAGGTTTCACAATCGCGAGCGTAATCTCGCTCGTCATAGTGGTCGCGGTGGTCGGCATAGCCGCGGTCCTGCTTGCGCGTACGGTGCAGGAGGCGCAGCAGATCAACAGCAAGGCGCAGAACATCGCCACCAACGGGCGCGGGATCAACACCTCGACCGATGCCGTCATCCAGCTGAGGCGCACGAACAAGCTGGCGACGTCGATCCTCCGGTCGGCGACCCCGCTCGAGCCCCAGCTCGGCGGCATCGTCGGCACGGCGCAGGGCATTGACGGCCTGGCCGGATCGATCCTCACCAGCGCCGGGAGCATCAACAACACTGCCCGCACGATCAACACGAGCGCCGGCGCCATCAACCAGAGCGCCGACGGCATCACCACCGCCGCCGAGTCGATCAACTCGAGCGCGGGCAGCATCGGCACCAGCGCCGGCAGGGTCAACACGAGCGCCCGCCAGATCGACACCAGCGCCGGCGCCATCAACGCCAGCGCCGGCGCGGTCAACAGGGCTGCGGGCAGCATCAACACCACGGCCCGCCGGATCAACGCCCTGGCCGGCTCGATCCTCCCCACGGCGCGCCTGATCGACAGAGACGTGAGGCTGATCAACCAGAACCTCGACGTGACCCTCCGCCTCGTCACGGCCGTGAAGGGCGACTCGGGCAACATCCTCGAGCAGGCCCGCGGGGCCAACGACACCGCTGCCTGCATCGATCGCAAGCTCTTCGGGGCCACCGGGGACGACGGCGACTGCCAGGGCCAGGCCACGCCCACAAGCCTGCGGAGCGCGCCCGGGAGGCTGGAGGACCTCAGGGAGCTCCTCCGCCGACGCCGCAACGGCGCGCCTTCCGGCGACCGAGTGCCCACGCCGCTGCGCACTCCCGCTCCCGCTCCCGCTCCCCTCCCTGTTCCCAAGCAGGGGCGCCAAAGGATCCCGCTCCCGCGGCCCGAGCGGCTGCTGCCCGACACGCAAAGGGAGCTGGACAAGATCCTCGATGGGCTCCTGCCCGGCCTCGGCCAGGGCCAGGGGCGCCGAGGCGACCTGCTGGACGAGCTCCTCTCAGGAACGGGCCCGCGGAGCGACCTGCTGGACGAGCTCCTCTCGGGAACGGGCCCGCGGAGCGACGACCTACTGGACCGGCTGCTCTCCCGACCGGGTCAGCGATAGGAGGCGATCGGCATGCATGAAGCAGCTCCCACATTCATCAGGTGGCTCTGGATCTGGATCACCGTCGCCGCTCTCGTCGTCGTCGTCGTGATCGGCTTCCTGATCGGGATCGTCAGCTCGCTCTCGTCGATCGACAGCCGCCTGTTCGAGGCTGACTCGGCGGTCACCGGGATCCGCGGCGACGCGCGGCCGCTGCCCGACTACGTCCAGCAGATCAACACCAACCTGACCAAGATCGACAAGTCGCTGAAGCCGATCACCGGCCAGGCGGACGACATCCTGGGCGCGCTGACCTCGATCCGCGGCCGGCTCGGATCCGTCGACGCGTCGCTGGTGGACACCGACGCCTCGCTGTCCGACACCAGCGCGTCGCTGGTGGACACCTCCGGCCAGCTCGGGAACATCACCAGCCTGCTGGTGGACACCGCCGGACAGCTCGGGAACATCTCGGGGTCGCTCATCGACACCTCGGACAGGCTGCAGAGGATCTCGCCCTCGCTCGCCGACACGTCGGGCCTGCTGCGCAGGATCGTGCCCTCGCTGAACAACATCGACAGGGAGCTCATCAGCGTGCGCTCCCTGGCCGACCGGATCGACACCACGCTGGTTCGGGCCCAGGTCGTCCGAAGCAACGGCACCAACGCCATCTGGCGGCGGGTGCGCTTCATCAACGGCGGCGCCTTCACCCGGCGAAGGCAGGGCGACACCAGCCTCGCCGGCCCGGGCAACAACACCAACGGCCTGGTCTTCGTCAAGGCCGACACGGGCA
>JALZII010000138.1 GCA_030860365.1 Actinomycetota bacterium | reverse complement strand
CGAGCGCAGGACGGGCATCTGCCCGTCGGCCCACGCGATGCGGACCTGCCCCTCTTCGGCAAGGGACAGGTCCGCTACGGCGTACTCAGTAGCGATACTCGTGCGACTTGTAGGGGCCCTCGACCGGGCGGCCGATGTACTCGGCCTGCTCGGGCGTCAGCACCGTCAGCTTCGCGCCGACGGCCGCGAGGTGCAGGCGGGCGACCTTCTCGTCGAGCTCCTTTGAGAGCACGTAGACCTGCTTGTCGTACGCGTCGTTGTTCGCGTAGAGCTCGATCTGCGCGAGCGTCTGGTTCGTGAACGAGTTGGACATCACGAACGACGGGTGACCGGTCGCGTTGCCGAGGTTCAGCAGGCGCCCCTCGGACAGCAGGATGATCGCGTGGCCGTCCGGGAAGACCCACTTGTCGACCTGCGGCTTGATCTTCACCCGCTCGATGCCGGGGACCTTCTCCAGGCCCGCGACGTCGATCTCGTTGTCGAAGTGGCCGATGTTGCCCACGATCGCCTGGTGCTTCATCCGGCTCATGTGGTCGGCCGTGATGATGTCCTTGTTGCCCGTGGTGGTGATGAAGATGTCCGCCGTCTCCACGACCGACTCCAGCGTCTTGACCTCGTAGCCCTGCATGGCTGCCTGCAGCGCGCAGATGGGGTCGATCTCGGTGATGGTCACGCGGGCGCCCTGACCGCGCAGCGACTCCGCGCAGCCCTTGCCCACGTCGCCGAAGCCGCAGATGATCGCGGCCTTGCCGGAGATCATCACGTCGACGGCGCGGTTGATGCCGTCCACCAGCGAGTGGCGGCAGCCGTAGAGGTTGTCGAACTTCGACTTGGTGACCGAGTCGTTGACGTTGATGGCCGGGAACAGCAGCTTGCCGTCGCGGTGCATCTCGTACAGGCGGAGGACCCCGGTGGTGGTCTCCTCGGTCACGCCCTGGACGCTCTCGCCGATCTTGGTGAAGCGGTTGCCGTCCTCCTCCAGCGAAGCCTGCAGGTAGCGCAGGATCACCTGGAACTCCTCGTTGTCGACGCCCTCGGGGTCGGGCACCGCGCCGGCGCGCTCGAACTCGGCGCCCTTGTGGACGTAGAGCGTGGCGTCGCCGCCGTCGTCGAGGATCATGTTCGGCTGCTCGCCGCCGGGCCAGCGGAAGGTCTGGTCGATGCACCACCAGTACTCCTCCAGGGTCTCGCCCTTCCAGGCGAAGACCGGGACGCCCGCGGCGGCGATGGCGGCGGCGGCGTGGTCCTGGGTCGAGAAGATGTTGCAGGACGCCCAGCGGACCTCGGCGCCGAGGGCGATGAGGGTCTCGATGAGCACCGCGGTCTGGATCGTCATGTGCAGCGACCCGACGATGCGCGCGCCGGCCAGCGGCTTGCTGTCGGCGTACTCGCGGCGGGTGGCCATCAGGCCGGGCATCTCGTGCTCGGCGAGGCGGATCTCGTTGCGTCCGTAGTCGGCCAACTCGATGTCGGCGACCTTGTAGTCGAGACTCACTTGCGTGGTGGTCGGGGTGGCGGCGGTGCTCATCACTCTCCTGTGATCGTGGTCATATGGCGGCCAGGAGCGCTTCGTGCTTGCGCTGCTCCCAGCCGAGCCAATCCTCGGAAGCGACGCCCTGAGGGCGTTCGGGCTCGGAATCGAGCCAGCTGTCCAGGGACCGGCGCAGATCGGGCTCGCGGCGCAGCCGCGCGGCGAACGCGACGTCCGACAGCCCGCAGCCGTAGCTCTCCAGCAACTCGCGCAGGGTGCGCAGGCGCTGGAGCTCTCCCGGGCCGAACATTCGGTACCCGGCCGGCGTGCGCTCCGGATCGACCAGACCACCGCGCTCCAAGTAGCGCAGCATCCGAGGCGACCAGCCGGTGAGCTCGGCCGCCTGGTGGATGGTCAGGCCGTCCATTCGACGGCAACCTTACCAAGGTTGTGTCAAGGTTCTGCGCCGCCCGCTCAGGCCTCGAGCTCGACCTTGAAGCGGTCGATGGCCTCTACGGGCGTAGGATCGACGTCCCCCAGCACGGCCAGGTAGACGCTCACCAGGTCCCCGAGCAGGACGAGTGAGAGCACGCGCTCGAAGGGGCTTTCGCCCTGCGCCTCGATCAGCGTGCACGTCGCGCCCGCCCGACGGGCCAGCTCCGCCGTGAACTCGACTCCGCGGCGCACCCGTGGGTGCTGATCGGCGTTCTCGAGGAAGACGGCCGACAGCGGCGCTAGCGAACGCCCTCGCTCCCAGCCGCAGATCTCGTTGTGGTTGCCCTCCGGCAAGGCGGAGGCGTAGGCGGCGGTTTCCGCGTTCTCGTTGATCTGGATCTTCCATCGCACGGCGGCGGGCAGCGTCGGTCCGGCCCCGTGCACGATCGGCACCGTGCCGTGCAGCCCGCGGGCCACCTCGGCGGCCAGCGAGCCTGACGAGCCCGGGCCCCACTGGTCGCCGAGGCTTCGCAGCAGCGCCTCGGCCTGCTCGACCTCTCCCCGGATCGAGGGCGCGGCGTTGCACGCCGCGGCCACTGCCAGGGTGCCGACGACCATGTAGATCACCGCGGCACGCGCCTGCATGCCCGAGGGGATCCCGATGACCGGGACGCCGTCCTCGCGGGCCGCCGCGGCCAGCCTGCCCCCCGTGGTGAGCACGGCCCGCGGCGCGTCGGCGACGCGGGCCGCCTCGTAGCAGGCCAGCGTCTCTTCGGTCTCACCCGAGTAGCTCGAGCACAGCACGAAGACCTCGGAGGTCAGCCAGCCGGGCGGGGAGTAGCCGCGCACGACGTGCAGCGGGCGCGTGAGACGATCGCCGAGGACCGCGCTCGCCAGGTCGGCGCCGATGGCCGAGCCGCCCATGCCGCACACCAGCAAACCGCCTGGAGCCTCGGCCGAGGGCAGGCCGGCGGACTCCGAGCGCCACAGGGCGTCCTCGAGCTGCAGCGGCTGGGCGATGACGTCAGCCAGCATCCCGGCCGAGTCGACGCGCTCGATGGTGCTCGGCTGGAGGTCGCTCATCCGACAGTCTCCCCCGGCTCCACCCGCGCGCCGGCCGCCACCAGCGCGCCTGGCTCCACGCGCGCGCTCGCGCCCACCAGCGCCCCGGCGTCCACTCGCGCGCCCCGACCCACCTGCACACGCTCGGCCAGCACGCTCTCGCGGATGATGCAGTCGGCGCCCACCACCACGCCATCGTGAAGCACCGAGCGCTCCACCGTGGCGTCGCTGCCCACCGAGCAGTGCGCGCCGAGCACGCTCTGGGGCCCGATGTGCGCTCCGGCGGTCAGGCAGCCGGCCCCTACGAGCGAGCCCGTCTCGTCGCGCGGCGGCAGGCCGCTCTCCACCCGGCCGCTCAACAGGTCGTAGGTGGCCTCCAGGTAGCGCTCGGGCGTGCCGATGTCCACCCAGTAGCCCTCGGCCATCCAGCCATGCAGGCCCTTTCCGATCAGCTCGGGGAAGATCTCGCGCTCGAAGGAGACGGCCCGCCCGGCGGGGATCCCCTCGGCCACCGAGCGCTGCAGCACGTAGGCGCCGGCGTTGATGCGGTTGGTCGGCGCCGAGCCCGGCGACTTCTCGAGAAAGGCCTCGACCCAGCCCTTCTCGTCGGTGGGCACCACGCCGTAGCTCGACGTGTCCTCGACTGCGATGAGCGCCAGCGTGGCCACCGCTCCCGCGCGCCGGTGGCTCTCGACCTGCGCGGTCAGGTCCATGTCGGTGAGCACGTCTCCGTTGAGCACCAGCAGGCGCTTTTCGAGCAGTCCCTCGTCGAGGGCCAGGCGCAGCGGCCCGGCGGTGCCCAGCGGTTCGGGCTCGATCACGTAGCGCAGGCGCATCCCCTCGTAGATGTCGCCCAGGACACGGCGAACTCCCTCGGAGAGAAAGCCGCAGGAGAGGATCACCTCGTGCACCCCGTGACGGCGCAGCCAGTCGAGCATGAAGGTGAGAAACGGGCGCCCGGCCAGGGGCATCACCGGCTTGGGCACGGTGAGGGTGAGCGGCCGCAGGCGCGTGCCCTTCCCGCCGGCCAGGACCAGGGCCTGCACTGCCCCTACCGCCCGATGCCCTCGTAGCTGAAGCCGGCCGCCACGAGCGCCTCGCGGTCGAGGAAGTTGCGGCCGTCCACGACCAGCGGCACCCGCATGAGGTCGCGCAGCCCCGTCCAGTCGAGCGCCGCGAACTCCGGCCACTCGGTCACCAGCACGGCGCCGTCGGCGCCGTCGAGGGCGACGGCCGCCGTCTCGGCGATCGTCGCGCCGCCGAGCATCTCCCTGGCGCCATCCGCCGCCACCGGGTCGAACACCCGAACGTTGGCGCCCTCGCCCTGGAGCCGCGCAGAGAGCACGAGGCTGGTGGCCTCTCGCACGTCGTCGGTGTCGGGCTTGAAAGCCACGCCCAGCAGGGCGATCTCCTTGTTCACGAGCGAGCCGAGGTGCTTCTGCAGCTTGCCGATGGTGCGCCGCTTCTGGAGCTCGTTGACGTCGATCACCGCGGTGAGGAGCTGGAAGTGGTAGCCGCTGTTGCCGGCGAGCTGCTTCAACGCGCTGACGTCTTTCGGGAAGCAGCTGCCGCCATAGCCGATGCCCGCCTGCAGGAACTTCGGCCCGATCCGGTCGTCGAGACCCATGCCGCGGGCCACCTCGGAGACGTCGGCGCCCAGCTCCTCCGAGACGTTCGCGATCTCGTTGATGAACGAGATCTTCGTGGCCAGGAAGGCGTTGGAGGCCAGCTTGACCATCTCCGCGCTCGCCACGTCGGTGCGCACGATCACGGTGTCGAGTGGGTCATAGAGCGCCTGAATGCGGTCGGCGAACTCCTCAGAGCTCGAGTCCGCTCCGATCACCACGCGGTCGGGGTGCATGAAGTCCTTGACCGCCGAGCCCTCCTTGAGGAACTCGGGATTGGAGACGTAGCCCACGCCGTCGAAGCGGCGCCGGATGGAGCGCCCGGTTCCGACGGGAACGGTGCTCTTCATGACGATCGCGTGGCCCCGGGAGTCGCCCAGCTCGGCGATCACGGCTTCCACCCGCGAGAGGTCGGCGTCGCCCGAGTAGGTGGGCGGCGTGTCCACGCAGCAGAAGAGCAGCGACGCGTTGTCGAGCACCTCGTCCATGTCGGTGGTGAAGTGCAGCCGCTCGGCGTTGTCGCGCAGCAGCTCCGACAGGCCGGGCTCGTGCATCGGGACCTCGCCGCGCGAGAGGGAATCGACCTTCTCCGCAAGGATGTCGCGGGCGTAGACGTGGTGGCCGAGCTCGGCAAAACAGGCAGCGGTGCACAGGCCGACCCAGCCGACGCCGATGACTCCTATGGGCTCCCTGTCGGGCATGGCGAAGCGGCCGAGGCTAGTGGAGGGCGCTGCTACAGCGCCTTGGTCGAACGCGCGATGCCCAGCATCTCGCGCTCGGAGAGCGACTGCAGCAGGGTGTTCGACACCCAGTAGACGGCCTTGCGCGTTCGCCAGGCCACCAGGCGCAGGCGGTCGCCGTCGTAGTGGAGCTCGTAGGTGCGCTTCCCGATCCGGCGCTTCTCGGACGGGTTCTCGAGGATGGGAGCGTCTCTCCAGCGCGTGGCCTGCAGGCCGTAGTACTCGCCCACTCGGCCGCGCTTGATCACCATGCGGTAGCTGGCATAGCTGCGTCCGCTTCTAGTCTTGAGTCGGTACACGCGCGGCGGGCCGGCGAACAGCGATCCCCGCAGGCGCATCGTCGGATACAGCAGCGGCAGGCCCTTGCCGGCGCCCTGCTGGACGGCCTGCAGCGCCTGGTCGCGGCCCGCCACCTCGGCGTCCTCGAGGTTCGCGCTGCCCCCTCCGCCCGAGCGCTTGCGCTTGCGGGCGCCCTTGGGGCGCAGCTCGCCGCGCGGCCCCGGCGTCTCCTCCACCCCCAGGAACTGCTTGGCGAGCCTACGCACCTTGCTCGAGTCCGCCGTCACGAAGCTGGCCCCGATCTTGCCCTCGAAGTGGACCTCGCGCACGGGCTGGTCGATCGAGCCCACCGCGAGCTTGACGATCCTCAGGACCTCGGCGCGGTCGCGGATGTCCGACGAGGTGTACTTGCCGAAGATCTGGACCAGCTTGCCGCGGTCCTCGATCAGCCTGCCGACGCCCACCTGCTGCTTGGCCTGGCGCAGGAAGTCCTGCTGGCGGGCCGAGCGCACCAGGTCGTTGTCCTCGTAGCGAAAGCGCACGTACTGCAGCGCCTCGCGGCCGCACAGGCGCTGGTAGCCGGCCGGGACATCGATGTAGGCGAACTGCGCAGTGTTGTTGAAGTAGCGACGGTCGACGTCGGTGTAGACGCAGCCCAGAGCGTTGACGCCCGCGTAGAAGCTGCGGAAGTCCACGTTGATCACATGGTTGATCGGCAGCCCGGTCAGCTTCTTCACGGTCTTGAGCGTGAGACGCGGACCACCTTTCTCGTAGGCCGCGTTGATCTTGTCGGTGCCGTACCCGGGAATCTGGACCTTCAGGTCACGGGGCAGCGACATGAGCGCCGTGGCCTTCTTCTTGGGGTCCAGGCGCACGAGGATGATCGTGTCCGAGCGCGCGTCGGTGGCGGCGCCCTCCAGATTGCCCTTCGGGCGTCGGTCGGAGCCCAGCAGCATGATCGTCTGGGGCTTGCCCGGCTCCGTCCTGGCGATGTCTTTTCCCAGCTTGAGCTCGGGCTGGAGGCGCAGCGCGGTGACCACCCGGTCGACCTCGCGGAAGGCAGCGACCGCGGTGGCCGAAGCCGAGGCGAAGATCACCAGCACCGCGCCCAGCGCCAGGCGCTTCCACAGGCTCGGGCGTGCCTCGTCGTCGAGCATCAGGGGACCCCCATCAGGCGATCCTAAGCCGCGGCGGGGCCGGACCCGGCGCGCTCACCCGCTCGCCGATCACCCCGGCGAACTCCACGAGCGCATGACGGTAGCGCTCGAGCGAGGCGACCGAGACCCACTCCTCGGGCCCGTGGTGCCCCCCGCCCACCGGTCCGAACTCGATCGCGGGCACCCCGGCGTCGAGGAACGAGACCGCGTCCGAGGAGCCGTGGCGCCCGACGGAGATGCTCTCACCGGCCGCGGGGGCGATGCGGGCGAGCGTCTGGGCGAGGGCGGCCACGTAGGGGTCCCCGCGCGAGACCACGGCGGGCGAGCGGCGGAAGGTCTTGACCACCGTCACGTCGGGGAGCTCGGACACCGCAGCAAGTATCGCTTCGGGATTCTGCTCGGGCAGGTAGCGCACGTCGACGTCGATCGTGCACACGTCGGGGACCTTGTTGAGTGCGTCCCCGCCGATGATGCGCCCGAGGTTGATCGACGGCCGGTCGAAGAGGTCAGACGACTCACGCGCGAAGGGCAGCGCCTCGATCAGCCGGAAGGTGTCGAGCGCCTTGAGCACTGCGTTGTCGCCCTCCCACGGGGTCGAGCCGTGGGCCGCCTTGCCCCTGACCTCGATACGCATGGCCAGCACCCCCTTGGCCTGTACCCCGATGCGCAGGTCCGTGGGCTCGCCGGTGATGGCGAAGTCACCCACGTAGCCCTGTTCGACGAGGTGGTCCGAGCCCCTGTTCTGCTCCTCCTCGGACTCCTCGTCGGCGACGCAGACGAAGTGCACCCGCACGGAGTCCTGGCCGGCGAGGTCGCGCGTGGCGCACATCATCGCCGCGAGGCCGCCCTTCATGTCGTAGGCGCCCCGACCGATGAGGCGATCGCCCTCCAGGCGCGGCTCGAACTGCTCGGGGTGGCCGGGCACCACGTCGAGGTGCCCGTGCAGCACCAGGGTGGGCCCGCTCGCGGCGCCCACGGTCGCAGCCAGCACGGGGCGGCCGTTGTGGTGGGTGCCGGTCACCTCCACGTCACGGGCCTCGAGCCAGCCCTTGACGAACCCGGCGGCAGAGCCGATGCCCTCCAGGGTCGACGTGTCGTAGGTGACGAGGCGCTCGCAGGTTGAGCGCTCGTCCATCGCCAGCCGAGGTTAGCGAGGCCCGTCAAGCAAACGTGGTGCGCTAATCCTCGAGCCGGGCCTGCTCGAGGTCGAGGTCGCGCTCCATGGCGCGGAAGGTGTCACCGGTGACCTCGTTGCGGTCGGCCAGCTCGATGAGCGCGTCGCGCTCTGCCTGCAGCAGCTCGCGGCGGATGTCGCGGGCGGCGGCGTGCAGCTCGGCGCTGGGGGCGTCGCCTTCGCCGGTGTCCACCTCGTCGCGCAGCTGGGCCGCGCGCATCTCGAAGTCCTCTCGCGCGCGCGAGAGCGCCTTCTCGGGCACGCCGTCCTCCTCGGCGAGCTCGTCGGCGCGGCGAAGCGCGGCGTCGAGCACCTCGAGGCGAACCTGCACGTCGTGCTCGTCGGGCTCGTCGTCTGCCTCGAGGCCCAGCCGGCGAATCAGCGGCGCCATGCCCAGCGCGGGCAGCACAAGGGTGATGACCACGGCCCCGAAGGCCACGAACAGAAGGGTCTCGCGCTCGGGGAAGGGACCGCCGTCGACGGTCGCGGGAATCGACAGCACCGCGGCCACCGAGACGGCGCCGCGCATCCCCCCGCCGGCCACCAGCACCAGCTCGCGACCCGACAGCAGCGCGCGCGGGCGCCACGTGCCCGAGCGCAGCGCGTCGGGCAGGGCGGCGAGGTACGGCGTGCTGAGGACCCATGCCACCCGCACGCCCAGGGTGACGGCGGCGACCGCCAGCGTCGTGGCGATCAGACTGCCGAGGCTCGTGGCATTTTCGGCGTCGAGCACATCGGCGAACTGGAGCCCGATCAGCAGGAACAGCATCGACTCCGCGAAGAACTGGAGCGGCTCCCAGAAGGAGAGGCTGCGCATTCGCGTGGAGGGAGCGATCTCTCGCGGCGAGCGCCGGCCCATGACCAGGCCCGCGACGACGGCGGCGAGGATCCCCGACACGTGCAGGCGCTCAGCCGCGAGAAAGGCGCCGTAGCCGGTGAGCACCGAGATCGCGATCTCCACGTCGGGCTGGTCGAGGCGCCGGCGCAGCTGGGAGGCAAGCCACCCCACGGCCGCGCCGATGGCGATTCCGCCGAGGACGATCCCGACGAACTCGCCGGTCGCCGAGCCGAGAGCGAACCCCGCCGCGCCCACCGTCCCCAGCGCCACCTGCAGGGCGCTCAGGCCGGTGCCGTCGTTGACCAGGCTCTCCCCCTCGAGGATCGCGCTCACGCGCTCCGGGGCGCCGAGGCCGCGGATGATCGAGGTGGCCGCCACGGGGTCGGTGGGGCCCAGGACGGCGCCGAGCACGAAGGCCACCTCCCACGGGATGTCGGCCACCACGTGGGCCGTCACGGCGACCGCGGCGACGGTGGCCAGCACCAGCCCGATGGCCAGGAAGCCCACCGGACGGGCGACGAAGCGGAAGTCCTCGGCGGCGAAGCGAAAGGCCGACGGGTAGAGGATCGCCGGCAGGAAGACCAGGAAGATGAGCTCGGGCGAGATCCGGACGTCGGGCGCGAACGGCAGCAGCCCGATGACCAGGCCGCCCAGCACGAGCGCCACCGCGTGCGGCACCCGCCGCCGCTCGGCGGCCAACGCCAGAAGGACCACGCCTGCCAAGAGGAGGATGAGGAAGTCGACCTCACGCATTGCAGGCCCGTTCTAGCGATGCCGGCTCGCACGTCCGTCTGATCGTTTCTGCCCGCGAGCCAGACGCCGGATCGACGAGACACGCGCGCTCCGGGGCGCCCTCGGACCCGGCGCGGCGCATAAAGTCCGGTCCGTGGCCATCGCTTGGCGCCCGGCGCCTGAACCAGATCCAGGGGGTCGCGGCCGAGGGCCGGGCGTGGAGCGTGAGACCCACCGGGTGGCCAACCAGCCTCCGCCGTTGGCGCCGTATGACGTCTACGCCGCGGACCTCGCTCTGGCCGAGGCCGTCGAGCGCGAGGGCGGAGGCTGGGGCGCGGACCGCCTGCGAGACACCGGCGCCCTGGCCGGGAGCGCGGAGGCGATCGAGCACTCCGAGCGCGCCGAGCGAAACGAGCCGCGGCTGCGAACGCACGACCGCTACGGCCACCGCATCGACGAGGTGGAGCTCGATCCCTCGTGGCACTGGCTGCTGCGCCAGGCGGTGGAGCGCGAGATCCACTCGCTGCCGTGGCGCGACCCGCGTGCGGGGGCACACGTGGTGCGAGGTGCCCAGATGTTCTTGTGGTCGCAGGTCAAC
>JALZII010000030.1 GCA_030860365.1 Actinomycetota bacterium | reverse complement strand
CGCCGATCCGCCCGCGGCGCCCGCGTGCAGCGCCTCGGCCAGCGGTCGGTGCGGCTGAGTCAGGTGTCTCTCGAACTCTCCGACCACGTGGGGGACCCAGACTGACAGAGAGGGGACCGCGCGTGCGGTGGTCGGCCGATCGACGTCGGCCTGCGCTCCGACGCTAAGCGGGCAAGCGGCCCCAGCTTGCCGCTGTCGTCCGGGAGTTGGGCCTGCATCTGCAAGCGTGGGTGTTCTCCGAGGCGCCCCACGAGGAGCCTCGAGTCGAACTCCCATCCCGTTGGTGTTGGCTCAACGATGAGAGACGGCTGGCGCACAAGCTCGGGCCGGAGCCGAGGCTAGCACCGGCGACCAGCACCGACCCTCAGCCGCTTCCTGCGCCTTTCGGTCGAAGTCCCAGCTCCCGCAGCTGGGCGACGTCCACCGGGGCGGGTGCCCCGGTAAGCGGATCGCTTCCACTCGCGGTCTTGGGGAAGGCGATCACGTCGCGGATCGAGTCCCGGCCGGCCAGCAGGGTCACGATGCGGTCCAGGCCGAACGCGATGCCGCCGTGCGGAGGCGCGCCGAAGCGCAGCGCCTCGAGCAGGAAGCCGAAGCGGTCCTGCGCCTCGTCGGGCCCGATGCCGAGCGCATCGAAGACCTTCTGCTGGACCGCGGGGGTGTTGATGCGGATCGACCCGCCACCCAGCTCCCAACCGTCGAGCACCACGTCGTAGGCCCGGCTGCGCCAGCTGCCCGGGTCCCCCTCGAGGTCGCCGGTCGGCGCGGTGAAAGGGTGATGAAGCGGATCGAAGCGGCCCGCCTCCCCGTCCCATTCGAACATGGGGAAGTCGACGACCCACAGGATGTCGTGGGCCCCTCGCGGCCCAGGGCCCGCGACCTCGAGGCGCAGCGCGCCCAGCGCCTTGGCGGCCACCTCGGCGCGGTCGGCCACGATCAGGACCACGTCTCCTTCGTGGGCGTCGAGGACGTCGAGGGCGCGGGCGACTTCGTCGTCAGAGAGGAACTTCGCCACCGGCGAGCGCAGCCTGCGCGCCTCCTCGACGGCCCCCCAGACCAGCCCGCCGGCCCCGAGTGACTGCGCCTGCTCGGTGAGGGCGTCGAAGCGGCTGCGAGGGAACTCGCCCGACGCCTTGAGGCCGCGCACCACGCCGCCGGACTCGATCGCGCCGGCGAAGACCTTGAACTCCGAGCCGCGGAAGGCCTCGGTCAGATCGACGATCTCGTGGCCCACTCGACGGTCGGGGCGGTCGGTGCCAAAGCGCAGCATCACCTCGTCGTAGGAGAGGCGGTCGATGGGCAGCTCCACCTCGATCCCGCCCACCGCGAGCACGTCGCGCAGGAGCGGGTCGATCAGCGCGACCACGTCCTCCTCGTCGACAAAGGACATCTCCAAGTCGAGCTGGGTGAACTCGGGCTGGCGGTCGGCGCGAAACGCCTCGTCGCGAAAGCAGCGGGCGATCTGGAAATAGCGCTCCAAGCCGCCGACCATCAGCAGCTGCTTGAACAGTTGGGGCGACTGCGGGAGCGCGTACCAGGACCCGGGCTGCAGCCGGCTCGGCACGAGGAAGTCGCGCGCGCCCTCGGGCGTCGAGAGGGTGAGCGTGGGCGTCTCGATCTCGAGGAAGCCCTCGTGGCCGAGGTGTTCGCGCAACGTGCGCGTGACCTCGTGGCGCAGGACGATCGCGTCGCGCATGCGCTCCTTGCGCAGGTCTAGGTAGCGGTAGCGAAGCCGCAGTTCCTCGCCCACCGGGTCCTCCTCGGAGATCTCGAAGGGCGGCGTCTCGGAGTCGGCCAGAAGCTCGAGCTCACGCACGTTGAGCTCCACTTCGCCCGTGGGCAGGCTCGGGTTGACGGTCCCCTCCTCGCGACGCACCAGCTCGCCCCGCGCGGAGAGCACGTGCTCGCCGCGCAGTCGCTCGGCGGCGGCGTGGGCCTCGGCCGCCTCCTCGGGCCGGAAGACCAGCTGCAGGATCCCCGCGCGGTCGCGCAGGTCGATGAAGATCAGCCCCCCGTGGTCGCGCCGACGATGCACCCACCCGGCCACGCGGACCTCCTCGCCCACGCGGTCGGCGCGCAGGTCGCCGGCCCAGGCGTCGCGGTAGGCGTTGGGGCGCGGTGCCTTCACGCGGCCCCGACCGCCTTGAGCACATCCGCCACTTCGCCTACCTCTCGCTGCTCACCAGTGGCCATCTCCTTGACCTCCAGCGTGTCGCCCATGATGACCGTGTAGTGCGCGCCCAGGCGGTCGGCCTGCTTGAGCTGTCCCTTCAGCGAGCGCGTAGTGTGGTCGTGTTCGGCCGCCACGCCCCGCCCTCGGAGCCGGCGCACCACATCGAAGGCCTCGCGCCGGCGCTCGGACTTCGCCACCGCGACGAACACCCGAGGGCCGTTCCCGGATTCGCCGAGGTACCCGGCCAGCAGGATGCGCTCGATCCCCGCGGCCCAGCCCACGCCGGGCGTCGGTGGGCCCCCGAGCAGCTCGACCAGCCCGTCGTAGCGTCCGCCGCCCCCGAGCGCGGCCTGCGCCCCCAGCACACCGCTCTCGAACTCGAAGACCGTGCGGGTGTAGTAGTCGAGGCCCCGCACCAGGCCCGGGTCCAACTCGTACTCCAGGCCGGCGGTGTCGAGGAGGGCGCGGACCTCGGCGAAGTGCGCCGCGTCGTCGTCGCTCAGGCGGTCGAGCAGCTTGGGCGCCTCCGCCATCACGGCCTGGGTGCCTGGGTCGTCGGAGTCAAAGGCGCGCAGTGGGTTCAGGTCGAGCCTGGCCCGCACGGGCTCGGACAGCTCGCCCTCGCGTGCTCGCAGCCAGTCGCGCAGTTCGGCGCGGTAGGCAGAGCGTGTCGCGGCGTTCCCGAGGCTCGACAGGCGCAGGCGCACCTCGCTGCATCCGGCCAGCAGCTCGTCCAGCAAGAGGATCAGCTCCGCGTCGGCCGAGGGCTCGTCGGTTCCGAGCACCTCTGCTCCCACCTGGGAGAACTGCCGGAAGCGCCCGGCTTGCGGCGCCTCATGGCGAAAGAACGGTCCCCAGTACCAGACCTTCACCGGCTGGGGGCGCTTGTGCATGCCGTGCTCGACGTAGGCGCGGCAGATCGAAGCGGTCCCCTCCGGACGCAGGGTCAGCGAGCGCGCCGCCTTGTCCTCGAAGGTGAACATCTCCTTCTGCACGACGTCGGTCGACTCCCCGACGCCGCGGGCGAAGAGCTCGGTGTCCTCGAAGATGGGCGTTTCCACGTAGTCGTACAGCGCTCGGCCCATCAGCTCGCGGCTGTCCTGCAGCAGCTCGAGCCGGGTGCGGCCGTCCTCGGGCAGGACGTCGAACGTGCCCCGAGGGGCCTTCAGCGCGCGAGCTCCGCCAGGAACGGGTTGGTGGCCCGCTCGGCGCCCAGCGTGGTCACGCCCATGTGACCCGGGTAGACCGTGGTGTCCTCGGGCAGCGTCTCGACCAACGTGCGGATCGAGCGCATGAGGGTGGGCCCGTCGCCACCCGGGAGGTCGTCCCGGCCCACCGAGCCCCGGAAGAGGACGTCACCCGAGAAGATGGCCCGCTCGTCGGGGATGTGGAAGCTCACGTGGCCGGGGCTGTGGCCGGGGGTGAACAGCACCTCGATGTCGAACCCCGCCAGCCGCAAGGTCTCGCCGCCCCCCAGGTCGTGCTCGGCGTCGTAGCTCTCGAACGGCCCGAAGCCCGGCCACGGGACGAAGCTCATGATGTCCGCCAGCACCGGGCGCTCGATCCGTGGCACCCACACCTCGGCGCCCGTGGCCTTGGCCACCGGCGCCACCGCCCCGACGTGGTCGAAGTGGGTGTGGGTGAGCAGGATCGCCTCGAGCGTGACCCCGAGCTCGTCGATCGCGCCCAGCAGCTTCGGCGCCTCGTCGCCGGGATCCACGATCAGCGCGCTCTTGGACCCGTCACGACGGAAGATGAAGGTGTTCTCGGCCACCATGCCGACGGTGAACATGCGCACGTCCATGAGCCGAGCCTAGCCCTCCTTCCCCTTCGCCTTTCGCCGCTGACGAAAGTTGTAGAACAGCTTGTCGGTGCCGTAGCCGAGCGGGATGTAGATCGCGAAGACGAACACGGTGAGCAGGAGCGCCTCCTGTATCGAGCCGCCGGGGAACAGCGGCGAGATCAGCAGGACGCCGAAGATCACCGCCGCGATTGCCGCGCGATTGACGGCGCCACGCCAGGTGGGCACTCGGTCCATCCGCTCCTCGCGCCGCAGGCGCGCCTTCTCCTTGGGGTCGCCCTTGCCCTTGCGCGCCTTGGCATTCGCCACCGGGCGCACGACGTTCCCGGCCGGCGTCCCCCGGTGCTTGCGGCGCCGCTTTCGCTTGGTCTGGGCCAT
>JALZII010000021.1 GCA_030860365.1 Actinomycetota bacterium | reverse complement strand
CTGACGCGACCGCTCTGTCTCTCTCGATTGGCGGCGAGTCCTGTGGCGCCGCGCGCCGCAGGCTCGCCACGTCGTCGAGGTGACATCTCGCCGCCGCCGCCAAGGTCGCCAGCCGCGCGCGGTGATGGCTGCACGCATGCCGCTGCGAGCGCCAGACCGACGGTGAGCGGAGCGACGTACTCAATCGAGCCGTTCACTGCCGCGTAGGCCGCGACCGGCAGCAGCACCACCACCCGAAGGTGCCCGGTGAACAGCATGGCCCATATTAGAAGCCACGCCACCAGACCCACGAGCCCCAGCTGAACGCCCACCTCGACCAGATCGCTGTGCCCAACCAGCTCAACACCAAGTCGCTCGAGCGAGAAAAGCGCAACTGAACGCAACCCCGTACCAAATACCCATCCCTTGATCCCCGATGCCCTCCAGCCGTCCAGCGCAACTTCATAAATTGCTCCGCGTCCCGAGCCGACGCTGCTCACGCTTGAAAACTCCGCTTCAGCATTGAAACGCTCGGTCACGGTCTGCGCTGCCCCTGATGCGAAAGCCATCAACACGATCCCTGCGAGCACCGCCAAGGTGCGAGGACTGAACGCCGTTTGCACGGCGTAGACGAGCAGGATCAGCACGATTGCGAGCAGCGCCGAACGGACTCCCGTGAGCACCGCAGGTACCGCGCCCACCGCGAAGAACATGACCTTTGCCGGAACCCGCTGGGCAGTCACCAAGCCGGCCGCCGCCACGATGACGGCCAACAGAGCCATCTCGTGCGGGATCGCCTCCGCGTACCCGAGCTTTTCTCCGACCCCGTAGTAGGTGCCGACCTCGCCCAGCCCCGCGGTGACAATCGCGAGGTGCACGAGCAATGCGGCCACCCCGCTAGCCAATAGCACCATGCGTGCTCGCGGCAGCAGCTCAGTGGCTCGGCCGCTCAGCACGGCGAGCGACATTGCGGGGAAGACTGCGTACTTCGCCGCCTGGATGAACTGCTCCGAGTTCGTTGCGTAGATCGCGTGCGCGATGACCACGGCCCCGAATACGGCTGCGATTCCCAGGATGGCCGGGCGACGATAGGTCAGCGGCGACAGGGCGACGAGCAGAACGATCACCGCGAACACAGTCACGAGCGTCCGCAGCTGAGCCGGAATAAGGGCGTCGAAGACGATGAGCCAGGGGAGAGCTGCGAGGCTGGCCTGAGCTATTCCGAACGGCCCCGTCCAGACAAGCGCCGTCCCGATGGCCAGGGCGATGGTCACTCCAGCCGCCGCCGCCGACGAATGCGCCACGCCCGCCCCAAGCGCCACGGCCGCCACCGCGGCGACCAGAACCGCTGGCCTCCCGGCCACGCAGGCAGGCATTCGATGGCCAGCGGCCGCGGGCCGCTGGCTGGCCAGCGTCGTCATGCTCGTGCCACGCATCGTTCGACGAAGTCGATGATCTCACGCGCGACACCTGGAAATGTCTCGGTTGCTGGTGGCTTCAACCCCTCCGCCGGCCACTCGCGCGGGACGTGCTCATGCGCCCGTTGAGATTGGTCGGGCACAGCAGACGACAGCACGAGCCACCCCATCACACAAGACGGATAAGCGGCGAGTGCGGCATCATGTCTGAGCACCAGCGCCATGCGGGAAATGGGCAGCGTGAGGTTTTGCGGGGACCGGTTGACTCCGGGCTGTCTACGGCCATCGGTTTCTCCACAGGGTCGGCCATGCGGCGGGGCTCTCTTCCTGAAGCACCACGGGGGCCAGGGGGCCGATTTCATGGCGGGCGTTCACTGAGGCGCTCGAGGCCCATACGCGCCCTAGCGACGAGCGAGAGGAAGCGTAGATTGCCAACGAGGTAGCGCCGCCACAGGCGACCGGGCTCCTGGAGCAGTCGGTAGAGCCATTCCAGCCCGAGCGCCTGCAAGACGCGAGGGGCCCGGCGGGTAACGCCCGCGATAACGTCGATCGAGCCACCGACGCCCATGACGAACGGTACCCCGATATCGCGGCCATAGCGGCTGAGCCAGTACTCCTTCTTCGGCGAGGACATACCCACGAAGAGGATGT
>JALZII010000284.1 GCA_030860365.1 Actinomycetota bacterium | reverse complement strand
CACCAGCCCGGGGACGAACAGCACGCCGCCGCCCACGCCGACCAGGCCGCTGACCACCCCCGCTGCGCAGCCGATCGCCAGCAGGCCGATGAGGTCCATGGCCTCCATCTACGAGAGCATCAAGACGGTGGCCGAGGCCACCAGTAGAACGGCAAAGGTCGCCGAGACGAAGCGCTCGGGCAGCCGCTGCTGCAGCGCGGTGCCCGCCAGCACGCCGCCGACCGCCGGCGCGCCGATGAGCAGGCCGGCCACTGGGTCCACGTTGCCGTACAGCGCGTGCGCCCCGGCCCCAAGCGCCGCGATCACGACGATGGCCGCCAGCGAGGTGCCGGTGGCCTCGCGGTCCTCGTAGCCCAGCCAGAGGATGAGCAGGGGAACGATCACCGTCCCGCCCCCGACCCCGAACAGCGCGCTGAACGCCCCCGCCGCGGTGCCGATCGCCGCTAGAGACAGGTGGCGCGACGACATCGGCGGGCATACTACGGCGGGTGTCCGGCCCAACCGCAGACGAGCTCGAGGAGATGCTCGCGCCCCTGTTGGAAGACCCGGGCCACACTGCGGTCCTGTGCGACATCGACGGCACCCTGGCGCCCATCGTGGAGCGCGCCGACGACGCCCACGTCCCCGAGGAGTCCTCGAAGCTGCTCGGGCGCCTGGCCCGCCGCTACGGCTGCGTGGCCTGCGTCTCGGGGCGCTCGTCCGCGGAGGCACGGCGACTGGTGGGAGTCGGCAGCATCGTCTACGCCGGCTCGCACGGGGCCGAGCTGCTCGAGCCCGGAGCCGCGCGGGCCACGACCGTTCCCGTGTTCGCCAGCTGGGAGGGCCGCATCCGGGAGTTCGCCGCCGAGCAGGACACGACCGAGCTGCGGGTGCTGCGGGTGCGCATGGAGGACAAGGGCCCGATCGTCGCCTTCCACTGGCGCGGCACACCGGACGAGGAGGCCTCGCGCACGCGGCTGGAGGAGCTCGCCGCGGAGGCCGAGGCCGGCGGGCTGGGCACGCACTGGGGGCGCAAGGTGCTCGAGGTGCGCCCTCCCGTGCCCGTGGACAAGGGGCAGGCCGTGCGCACGCTGTGCGAGCGCGAGCGCCCGCGTGCCGCGCTCTACGCAGGCGACGACGTCACCGACCTCGACGCTTTCGACGCTCTCGAGGCGATGAAGGAGGAGGGCCTGCTCGAGGCCGCCGTGTGCATAGGCGTGAGGTCCGACGAGGGCCCCGCCGCGATAGTCGACCGGGCCCACCTGGCGGTGGACGGCGTGACCGGGTTCGTCGCGGTGCTCGAGAAGCTGGACGGGGGCTGATGCGCTTCCGCGAGTTCCTGCGGGTGTCGGTGCTGCTCTGCGGCGGGGCCGCCACCGCGCTCGCGGCCGTGACGATCGCGGGCGCCAACAGGCAGGGCGAGTTGGTGCTCGGGCTCCTCGCCGCCGGGTGGTGGGTGGTGGCGCTCGTGATCGGCGTGGTCCTGGGTCGCCGCACGCGGGTCAGCGAAGGCACGGCGCGGCTGCTCAGCGCGGCCCGGACGACCACGAGCCTGCCCGAGCTCGAGCCCGGCTCCGTGCTCTTCAATCGCATGTGGCCGCTGGCCGTGTTCACCATCGCGGCGGGCGTGGTGGGCTTCTTCCTCCCCCAGGTCCCGGGCATCGCCACCGGCTACGCCATCCTCTTGGCTCTCACCGCCCGCAACCAGCACCGGGCGGTGCAGGCCATAGAGGAGCGCGACGGAATCCAGTACTGGTTCGACCGCACCCCGCCGCTGTCGGCGCCGCGCCTGGTGCGAACCCCCGGCCTGCGCCGGATCGGCCCCACACGGGGCTACGGCGACGAGGAGGCCGAGCTCTCGCGCTTGCGCAGCCGGTCCAGCTCCGGCCACGAGCGCGTGTTGGCCACGCGCTCGGGGGTGAGCCACGCCCGCCGGGCGGTGGCCACGCCGTACGAGATCTTGTGCAGCGTGTCCACGCCGTGCGCGTCGGAGTCGACCACCAGCGTGACCCCGGCCTCGGCCGCGCCGCGGGCCAGCGTGTCGGGCAGGTCGCGCCGGTTGGGGTTGGCGTTGATCTCGAGGAACGTGCCCGTGCGGGCGGCGGCTTCGACCACGCGGTCGATGTTCAGGGCGTAGGGCTCGCGGCGGCCGATCAGCCGCCCGGTGGGGTGGCCGATCGCGTCTACCAGCGGGTGCTCGATCGCCGTGATCATCCTGGCGGTCATCTCGTCTTCGGCCATCCGGAACGACGTGTGGAGGCTGCCCACGATCCAGTCGAGCTGGGCCAGCACGTCGTCGTCGTAGTCCAGGGTCCCGTCCGGCATCACGTTGACCTCGGTGCCTGCCAGCAGCGTGATGCCGTCCAGGGACTCGCCGAGCTCCCGTACGCGCTCGACCTGACGCAGCAGCTCGTCGGCCTGGACGTCGTTGCCGAAGCCGTGCGTGGCCGAGTGGTCGGTGATGGCCAGGTACTCGTAGCCGCGATCGAGCGCCCCGAGGGCCATCTCCTGGATCGAGTTGCGTCCGTCGGAGGCGACGGTGTGGCAGTGCAGGTCACCCTTGAGGTCGTCCTGGGTGATCAGGTTCGGAAGAGCGTCCCTGCGCGCGGCCTCGAGCTCGCCGCGGTCCTCGCGCAGCTCGGGCTCGATCCAGCTCAGGCCCAGCAGCGCGTAGACCTCGTCTTCGTCGGCGAACGCGTGGGTGGTGCCGCTCTCGTCGTCCAGCACGCCGTACTCGCTCACGTGAAGGCCCTTGCGGACGGCGGCGGCGCGCAGCGCCTCGTTGTGGCGCCCTGAGCCGGTGAAGTGCTGAAGCAGGTTGCCGAAGCTCTCCTCGGCAACGATGCGCAGCTCCACCGGCAGCCCCTGGTGGGTGGTGCCCTTGGCCCCCGCCTCCCCCGACACGGTCACGCTCTCCAGCGCGGGGAGGGCGGCAAAGGCGTCGGCCACCGCCCGGGGCTCGGAGGCGGCCACCACGATGTCGAGGTCCTTGACGGTGTCGGCCAGGCGCCGCGCGCTCCCGGCGAGCTCGGCCTTGATCACCGCCGGGTGGTCGCGCAGGCCGTCCACTATCTCGCCCCCGATGGCCAGCGCCCGGTCGAGCAGCACCCGCGGGGCCTCGGGGCCCTTCTCCAGCGCCGCGAGCACGTTGTCGCGAGCCTTCGGGCCGAAGCCGGGCACGTCGTCCAAGCGTCCCTGCTCGGCCGCCCGCTTGAGGTCGTCGAGCGAGCCGATGCCCAGGTGCTCGTGCAGCACCTTTGCGCGCTTGGGGCCGAGCCCGGGAATGCGGGTGACCTCCACGAGCCCGGCCGGGATGCGCTCCTTGAGGCGGTCGCCCGAGGGAATCGAGCCCTGCTCGAGCAGCGAGCCGATCTTGTCGGCGATGGCCTTGCCGATCCCGGGGATCGTCTCCGCCTTGCCCTGCCGCGCCATCTCGGCCACCGAGGCGCCGGAGTCGCGGATGTTCTTCGCCGCCGTGCGGTAGGCGATGACCCGGTAGGACGAAGCCCCATCCAGCTCGTAGAGGCTGGCCAGCTCGTCGAAGTGGGAGGCGATCTCGGCGTTGCGCACGCGGCGCTTAGGGTAGGCGCCCGTGGCGGGCCCCTGGCTGATCCTCCCCACCTACAACGAAGCCGAGAACCTCGAGCGCATGGTCCGGGCCGCGCTGCCGCGCCTGGCCGAGGCGGCGCCCGAGCACCACATCTTGGTGGTGGACGACGACTCGCCCGACGGCACCGGCCGGATCGCCGACCGCCTCGCCGCAGAGCTGGAGGAGGTCGAGGTGCTCCACCGGCCCGGCAAGCAGGGCCTCGGGCGCGCCTACCTGGCCGGCTTCTCGCGCGCGCTGGAGGGCGAAGCCGATCTGCTGCTGGAGATGGACTGCGACTTCTCGCACGACCCGGCCGACCTGCCGCGGCTGATCGGTGCCACCGGCGAGGCCGACCTCGTCCTGGGCTCGCGCTACGCCCCCGGCGGCGGCGTCCGGGATTGGGGGCTGGTGCGCCGGGCGCTCAGCCGCGGGGGCTCTCTCTACGCGCAGCTGCTCCTGGGCCTGCCCGTCCGCGACCTCACCGGCGGCTTCAAGTGCTTTCGCCGCGCGGTCCTGGAGGGCCTGGACCTCGACGGCATCGCCGCCGACGGCTACGGCTTCCAGATCGAGGTGACCTACCGCGCGGCCCGCGCCGGCTTCCGCGTGGCCGAGGTGCCCATCGTGTTTCGGGACCGGCGCGTGGGGCAGTCGAAGATGTCGGCGCGGATCGCCCTCGAGGCGGTGTGGAAGGTGCCGGCCCTGAGACTCAGGCGCGGGTAGGGTCGCCGAGACCGCCGCTACACTTCATTTTGTAAAGCGATCCAGAGGAGCGCATGTGGCAGCAGTCGACGAGGTGACCGACAACAACTTCCAGGCTGAGGTGCTCGAGTCCCCCGAGCCTGTGCTGGTCGACTTCTGGGCCCCCTGGTGCGGCCCCTGCCGCGTGGTGGCCCCCCAGCTCGAGGAGCTCAACAACGAGCGCGAGGACGTCCGCGTGGTGAAGCTCAACGTGGACGACAATCCCAACACCGCGGCGCGCTACAACATCATGGCGATTCCCACGCTGCTCCTGTTCAAGGGCGGCAACGTGGCCCACACGATCCAGGGTGCGGTGCCCAAGCAGCGTCTAGTGGCCGAGATCGAGCCCGTCCTGGCCTAGTGGCGTAGCCGGTGCCCTACGTGACGGTCGAGTGGTTCGAGGGCCGCTCGGCCGACCAGAAGCGAGAGCTCGCGCAGCGGATCACCGAGGCCCTGACCGAGGTGGCGGACACGCCCGCCGACCAGGTGTGGATCCGCTTCGTCGACGCGGCGCCCGGCGACTGGGCCATGGGCGGCGAGCTGAAGGGCTGAGCGTGTTCTCGGTGCGGCGGGTGCGCTAGCCCGCTCGGGTGAGCGCGATCCTCAGGTCACGGCCCTCGATGGTCGCCCTCTCCCCCGCCTCGGCGGTGTCGTAGGCCAGCGAGCTGGCCAGCGTCTCGCCGCTCACATAGCCCTCGTGCGCGCGAGCGGCCTCGAGCAGCTCGGGATCTCCCCCGAGCGCCAATGAGATCCGGTCCTCGACCTTCAGGCCCGAAGCCTTGCGCGCGGCCTGCACGGCGTGGACCACCTCACGAGCCAGGCCCTCGCGGCGAAGATCCTCGTCGAGCTCCAGGTTCAGCGCCACGGCGTGGGTCCCGGCCCGCTCGAGCTGGTAGCCCTCGAGCGGCTGGAGGACCATCTGCACGTCGCCGGGCTCCAGCGTGTACTCGCGGCCGTCGACGGAGATGCCCACGGGGCCGCCCTTGCGCAGGCGCGCGGGGTCGAGGCTCGCCACCGCCGCCGCCACCTGGGGCATGTGCTTGCCGAAGCGCGGGCCCAGGGCGCGGTAGTTGGGCTTCAGCTCCCAGCTGCCGAGCTCGTCGGCGTCGGCCACGAAGCGCACGTCGCGCACGTTGAGCTCGTCGAGCACCAGCTCGCGGAAGCGCTCGATCGCCGCCCGCTCGTCCGGCGCGGCCACCACGACCGCTTCGGCGAGCGGCTGGCGCACCTTGACCTTGGCCTGGGCACGCGCGGAGCGCCCGAGCTCGACCGCGTCCCGGGCCACCTGCATCTGCCACTCGAGCTCCGGGTCGCGCTCCCCGGGAGAGGGGTAGTCGCAGAGGTGCACGGACGGCTCGCTGCCGTCGAGGTTGTCGTAGATCTCATCGGTCACGAACGGGATCAGCGGCGCGAGCAGCTTGGACACGGCGACCAGGCACGTGTGCAGCGTCCAGAAGGCCGCCGGGTCGCCGTCCCAGAAGCGCCGGCGCGAGCGCCGCACGTACCAGTTGGAGAGATCGGCCACGTACGCGGCCACCGCCCGGCCGGCCCCGGTGGTGTCGTAGTCGTCGAGCCGCTCGGCGGCGATCTCGGTGACCCCCGCAAGGCGTGAGAGCGCCCAGCGGTCGAGTTCCGTGAGCCCCTCGGGAGACTCGGCGGTGCGGTGCTCGCCCGAGACCAATCGATCCGGTGCTCGGCCGGCCAGCGCCCGGCCTGCGCTCCGGTCGAGACGATCGGGCTGCGCTGCGGCCGGGGGATCGACGTCGTTGACGTTGGCGTAGAGCACGTAGAAGCCGTAGGTGTTCCAGAGCGTGAGCATGAACTGGCGCACCGACTCGCCCACCGCCTCCAGCGAGAAGCGGTAGCCGTCCCACGGCTGCTTCGAGGTGAAGTAGTACCAGCGCAGCGCGTCGGCCCCGTGGGTGTCGATCACCTCCCCCGGCGCCACCACGTTGCCCTTGCTCTTGCTCATCTTCTGGCCCTCCGGGTCGAGGATCAGCCCCAGGCAGAGCACGGTCTCGAACGAGGGGCGGCCGTAGAGCAGCGTCGAGATGGCGAGCAGCGAGTAGAACCAACCGCGCGTCTGGTCCAGCGCCTCGCAGATGTAGTCGGCGGGAAAGCGCTGCTCGAAGACGTCCGGGTTCTCGAACGGCGCGTGGTGCTGGGCGAAGGGCATGCAGCCCGAGTCCCACCAGACGTCGATCAGCTCGGGCACGCGGCGGAAGGTCTTGCCGTCACGCTCGAACGTGGCGTCGTCGATGTAGGGGCGGTGGAGATCCTCGGGCACCTCGGCGCCCAGCTCGCGCAGCTCCTCGACGCTGCCCACGCAGACCGCCTCGCTCCGGTCCTCCGAGCGCCAGATCGGAAGCGGCGTCCCCCAGTAGCGCTCGCGCGAGAGCGCCCAGTCCACGTTGTTCTCCAGCCACTTGCCAAAGCGCCCATGCTTGATGTGCTCGGGGTACCAGGTGACCGCCTCGTTCGAGGCCAGCAGCTCGTCGCGGCGCTCGGTGGTCCGCACGTACCAGCTCGACTTGGCGTAATAGAGGAGCGCGGTGCCGCAGCGCCAGCAGTGCGGGTAGGCGTGCTCGTAGTCCTCGGCGGAAAACAGGCGGCCCGACGCGCGCAGGGCCTCCACGATGTCGGGGCCCGCCTCGCGCACTCCGCGGCCCGCGAAGGGCTCGATGCTCTCGTCGAAGGTGCCGTTGGGCAGGACCGGGTTCTGCAGCGTGAGGCCGAAGCGCTCTCCCAGGGCGAAGTCGTCCTCGCCGAAGGCGATCGCCGCGTGGACCACCCCGGTCCCGTCCTCGGTGGTCACGAAGTCGGCCGGCAGGACGGTGTGCCCCCGCTCACCGAAGTCGGTCACGTAGGGAAACGGCGGCTCGTAAGCAAGACCCACCACCTCGCCGACGGGCTCGGTCTCCACCCCCTCGCCCAGCACCCGCTCCACCAGGGCCGCGGCCAGGATCAGGGTCTCTTCGCCCACGCGAGCGCGCACGTACTCGATCTCCGGGTTCACGGCCAGGGCGGCGTTGGACAGCAGGGTCCACGGCGTGGTGGTCCAGGCCAGCAGCGAGACGCCCTGCTCCCCGCGCACGGGAAAGCGCACGTACACGCTCGGGTCGACCACGTCTTCGTAGCCCAGCGCCACCTCGTGCGACGAGAGCGCAGTTCCGCAGCGCGGGCAGTAGGGCACGACCTTGTGGCCCTCGTAGAGCAGGCCCTGGTCCCACACCTGCTTCAGCGACCACCACACGGACTCGATGTACGAGTTGTCCAGCGTGAAGTACGCGTCGCCCGTGTCGATCCAGAAGCCGATGCGCTCGGTCAGCCGGTCCCACTCGTCCACGTAGGCGAGCACCGACTCGCGGCACTTCGCGTTGAACTCGGCCACCCCGTAGCGCTCGATGTCGTCCTTGGTCTGGA